>CAIOXF010000022.1 GCA_903862155.1 uncultured cyanobacterium
CCTGGAACTGCTCCAAGTGGTGCCGGCCGAGAACGCTTCGGGGCAGGCCGCAGCCCTGTGTGCCCTCACGGCGGTCCATCTCAGTGAAGGCGCCAACCTGCGGGCTGGGGTGCTGGCCCAGGGCCAGAGCGGTGCTTCCATCCTGGCCCACTGGCTTGCGGTGCAG
The DNA here is from genome assembly GCA_903862155.1 of uncultured cyanobacterium. Classification (GTDB taxonomy): domain Bacteria; phylum Cyanobacteriota; class Cyanobacteriia; order PCC-6307; family Cyanobiaceae; genus UBA5018. The sequence continues at coordinate 167 of CAIOXF010000022.1, forward strand.
GAGCCCGGCAGCGAGCTTTCCCTCACCAGCGCGGTCAGTGGCTGGGATCTGGCCCGCTTCGAGCCTCGGGTGGTGCAGAGCGCAGGCGCAGCCCATACCCAACTGCGGGCCCTACAGGCCTGCACCGGCCAGCAGATCAGCGACACTCACAGCTTCGTGCGTTTCGGCGGGCCTGAGGGCACCCTCGATCAGTTGCACAAGGCGGTGGCCGATGGCCAGGGCCGCAGCGTATTCAACGGTGCGGTGCAGGTGCCCCGCGCCGCCCAACGCACCAACGCGGCCCAGCTCAGCCGCAACCTCCTTCTCTCCGACAGAGCCCGCATCGACACCAAGCCCGAACTGGAGATCGTGGCCGACGATGTGAAGTGCGCCCACGGCGCCACCGTGAGTCGGCTGCGGGAAGACGAGCTTTTTTATCTGCAGAGCCGCGGCATCGCGGCCGACCAGGCCGCTGTTCTGCTCAAGCGCGCCTTCTGCGAGGAGGTGCTCCGCGATCTGCCGGCTGTCGCGGCAGGCTGGAGCCCCCTGGCCCATCTACTGGCCCAGGACTGATCCCATGACCGCTTCCCCCGCCATCGACACCTCGGTCGCCGAAAGTCCAGTTGCAGACAGCACGGTTTCTCCGGCCCCTGCCATGGCGGCGATGGCGGCCGTTGTTCGCGAGCGGGATGCGGCGGGCGGTGTGGAGAGCGGCGCAGAGAACCTTGCAGCCCTCACCCGGCCCGATTTCCCCCTGCTGGCCCAAACGGCCTGCCTCGGCCAGCCGCTGATCTATCTCGATCACGCCGCTACCAGCCAGAAGCCCCGCCAGGTGCTGGAGGCGCTGCAGCACTACTACGACCACGACAACGCCAACGTGCACCGCGGCGCCCACCAGCTGAGCGCCCGCGCCACCGAGGGCTTTGAAGGGGCCCGCGAGAAGGCGGCAGCGTTTGTGGGGGCGGCCAGCCCGCGGGAGATCGTGTTCACCCGCAACGCCAGTGAAGCGATCAACCTCGTGGCCCGCACCTGGGGTGAGGCCAACCTCCGCGAAGGCGATGAGGTGCTGCTCACGGTGATGGAGCACCACAGCAACCTGGTGCCCTGGCAGCTGCTGGCTGCCCGCACCGGCTGCGTGCTGCGCCATGTGGGCGTCACCGACACCGGTGAGCTGGATCTCGACGACCTCAAGGCCAAGCTCAACGAGCGCACCCGGCTGGTGAGCCTGGTGCAGGTGAGCAACACCCTCGGTTGCCTCAACCCGATCGAGCAGGTCGTGCCCCTGGCCCACGCCGCAGGTGCCTTGGTGCTGGTGGATGCCTGCCAGAGCGTGCCCCACATGCCCGTGAACGTGGCCCGGCTGGGTTGCGATTTCCTCGTGGGCAGCTCCCACAAGCTCTGCGGCCCCACCGGCATGGGCTTCCTCTGGGCCCGCGAAGCGCTGCTGGAGGCGATGCCGCCGTTTCTGGGCGGCGGTGAAATGATCCAGGACGTGTACCTGGACCACAGCAGCTGGGCTGAGTTGCCCCATAAGTTCGAGGCCGGTACCCCGGCCATCGGCGAGGCGATCGGTATGGGCGCCGCCCTCGACTACCTCAATACCCTCGGCCTGGAGCGCATCCACGCCTGGGAGCAGCAGCTCACCCGCCAGCTGTTTGATCGCCTGCAGGCGATCGACGGGTTGCGGATCCTCGGGCCCACTCCTGAACAGCAGCCCCACCGCGGTGCTCTGGCCGCCTTCCATGTGGAGGGCCTGCATGCCAATGACATCGCCGCCCTGCTCGATTCAGCCGGCATTTGCATCCGTAGTGGCCATCACTGCACCCAGCCCCTGCACCGTCACTACGGCCTGAGCGGCACCGCCCGCGCCAGCCTCAGCTTCACCACCACCCCTGAGGAGATCGACCGCTTCGCCGAGGAACTGGAAGGCACGATCCAGTTCCTGCGCGAGCACAGCTGAGCGCGTTCAGGCCGGTGTGAGCACGGCGGTGGCTTCGGCGCTATGGGCGCCATCCCAAGCCCAGCGCCACTGCCAGCCGGCGGCCTCGGCGGTGGCCTGGATCTCGGCGCGATCGGCCGGGATGTCGAAACTGCTGAGGTGGTTGATCACATGCTCCTGCTGCTCGGCCGTGAGCACCTGCCAGCCGGTGCGGATGCGGCGCACGTAGCGCTCGATGTAGGCGTCGCGGCTTTCGCCGGGCTCACGGAACACATCGGTCCACACGAAGATTCCGTTGGTGCTGATGCGCTGGTGGGCGGCGGCCAGGAAGGTGGCCTTCTGGGGCTGATCCAGATGGTGGATCGCGAAGGCTGAATGGAGGATGTCCACCGGCTGGTCGTTTCCAGCGTCGCTCCCTTCGGCGCCCGTGGCCCAGGCCAGGAGATCCCCCTCCACCCAGTGGGTGGGATAGGCCACGGGCCCCAGGGCCTGCTGGGCCAGCGGCAGCACCACCCCGGCCAGATCCAGGCCCGTGTACGACGCCAACGGCAGGCCGGCCAGCAGCGGGCCGAGCAGGGCCAGATCGCCGCAGCCCAGATCCACCATCACCGGTGCCGGAGCTTCCGGTGCGCGGGCCGTGAGCCAGCCTGCGATGGCCTCGGCCGTGGCATCGGCCACGGCGCGGTGCTCCATCAGGTTGTGCTCAACGATCGCCCGATAGGAACTCCACTGGCGCTGGAAGAAATCCATCATGGGGCCCTTGCTTCCGCCATCCTGCTGAACCATGACGGTGTTTCAGAAGGGGGGAGTGGGGTTGATGCGTGGGGAACTGCGCCGGGTGGGTGGGTTGGCGCTGCTCAATGCCGCCGTTCTTGGGGCGCCTCTGGTGGTGATTCCCCCGGCTGTTCAGGCTGCTCCTGCCCAGTGCATACCCCCGAAGCCGCTTAGCCGCCTCTCCGGCACCTGGGAGGCGCAGGCCCTGGCCCATGGCGTTGGTGGCGTAGCCCGCAGCCGCCAGACCCTGGAGCTGCAGGTGGACGACAACGGCGCCCTGCGCGGATTTCGCGACTGGGCGGTTCTGGATCGGGGTGCCTCCGGGGTTCAGGGGCGTAATCGCCTGGGGCAGCCGGTGAGCGCGAACCGTGAACCGGTGCTCGGGCTGCTGGATGCCGCCAGCTGCCGGGTGCTGCTGGTGGAAACCAAAGACGCCGGCAGCCTGCGGGGTTGGCTGCGGGAGCGCGAGGGCCAGCCTGTGCTGGAGCTGGAAACCACTCAGAGCGGCCAGGGGGCGGTGGTGTTCTTCGCCAGCTTCCGCAAGGCGGTGTTCCATCCTTAATGGTTGCTGTGTCTGAGCTGGGACCAGAAGCTCCCACGCTCTTTCTGGTGGTGCTGGGCGGGCGCACCAACCGCAGCCATATCGAGCTGCACGATGTGCGCTTTGTGGCCGGCCAGACGATCGACGACACCCTGCCGGAGCTGCGGCGGCAGTGGTTCGGGATGCGCAAGGGCCTGCACCTTGACAGCTACATGGCGGTGCGGGCGGTGGATGGCTACGCGGTGCAATTGCGGCGCGAGCCGCCCGCGCCTAGGGATAAGCGGCTGTGGTTTGTGAACCTGGGCGCCTACCGCCCCGATTCGCTCGCCGAACTGCACCACTTCGGATTGGTGGTGGCCCGCTCTCCCCAGGCCGCCAAGGCCCAGGCCAAGCATCAGTGGCTGGTGGGCGCGCTGCAGCAGCACAAAGACGACCTCTGCGCCGTGGATGACTGCCTGGCGGTCGAGCAGCTGGAGCTGGGTGGCCCCACCGCCTGGCACGTGCACCTGGAGCCCCACCCCGAGGGCCAGAGCCAGCCCCAGGTGCCCGATTGGTTGGGTTATCGGTTGATCGATCGCTGCTGAGTGTTGCGGTTGAGGGTGGCGGCGCGGCCGCTGAGGCTGGCCGGAAGCCGGTTCCAGGCCAGGGGGGTGCCGGTGGCTGCGGCATAGGTGGTTTCCCGCAGCAGCTCCTTGGGCCAGTTGATGTCGAGGGTGGTGAAGGTTTGCAGGGGCGCAGCGTCGCCCTGCAGCAGACGCCGCGGGCCGCTGCCCAGCGCACCGAGCTGGATCAGGTCGAGCTGGCCTCGGCGGGAGGAGTACCAGGCGTGTTGATGGCCGCTGATGTAGGCCTGCACCCGGCCGGCTTCCAGCAGCTGCTGCACCGCTACGGCCTGATCGAGCACCTCGCCGGGGCGGTCGCGCCCCTGGCTGATGCCGAAGAGTGGCAGATGGCCCACCACCAACCGCAGCCGCGCCTGCTGGGCTGCGGGGCTGGCCAGTTGCTGGCGCGCCCAGCTCAGCTGGGCTGGGGGAATGCGGCTGGAGCTGGCATCCCACACCAGCCAGAACACGTCGTTCTGCAGGGCGCTGTAGTGGAAGGGGAAATCGCCGGGGTCCACGAAGCGCAGCCCCAGCGCCTGGCGCCGTGGCGTCCAGAAGCGCCGCGCCGCCTCCCGATCGGCGCTGAAGCCCGGCGAAGCGTCGTGGTTGCCGAGGGCCGGCAGGAAGGGCAAGCCCGTCTGGCGCACCGGCGCCAGCACCTGCTGGGCGAAGGCGTCCCACATGGCATCAAGCCGTTCGGCACCCAACCCACGTTTCTGGCCGGCCACCATGTCGCCGGCGCACACCACCAGGGCCGGCTGCAGGGCCAGCAGCTGCCGCAATCCCTGCCCCACTTGGGGGATGTAGGTGGTGGAGCCGTAGCTGCTGTTGAGGTCGCTGATCAGGCCGATGCGCAGATCGCCGCCCGGGCGGGGGGCTGCAGTAGTGCGGTTCGGGTCGAGCAGCCACAGCCCTGCGCTGCCGGTGCCAGTGGCGGCGAGCTGCAACAGCTGGCGGCGGTGCAGGCGCATGGGGGGTGGATCGATCGCGCGTCAGCATGGGGCATCTGCTCTGGTGCGGCACCCCATGAACATCGACGGCAAGGCCTGGCGCACGATCTGGCTGGAGCCGGGTGGCCGCTCGTTCGGGGTGATTGACCAAACCCAGCTGCCCCACCGCTTCACCACCCGCTCGATCGCCAGCTGCGATGAGGCGGCGGAGGTGATCCGCACGATGGTGGTGCGGGGTGCGCCCCTGATCGGCGTCACGGGTGCCTACGGCCTGATGCTGGCCCTGCACGCCGATCCGAGTGATGCCTCGCTGGCCGCGGCGTTTGAGCAGCTGAACGCCACCCGACCCACGGCGATCAACCTGCGCTGGGCCCTGGAGCGGGTGCGTGATCGGGTGGCGCTGCTCCCCGAATCCGAGCGGGCTGAGGCGGCCAAGCAGGAAGCGGCCGCCATCGCCGATGAAGACGTGGCCATGTGTGAGGCCATCGGCGAGCACGGCCTGCGGATCTTCCAGGAGCTGGCGGCAGCTCGGCCGGCCGAGCGACAACAAGAGCCCCTAAGAGTGCTCACCCACTGCAATGCCGGCTGGCTGGCCACGGTGGATTGGGGCACGGCCCTGGCGCCGATCTACAAGGCCCACCGCGCGGGCATGAACATCCACGTGTGGGTGGATGAAACCCGCCCCCGCAACCAGGGCGCCAGCCTCACCGCCTTCGAGCTGGGCAAGGAGGGCGTGCCCCACACCGTGATCGTGGATAACGCCGGGGGCCACCTGATGCAGCACGGCCAGGTGGATGCGGTGATCGTGGGCACCGATCGCACCACCCGCCGCGGCGATGTGTGCAACAAGATCGGCACCTACCTCAAGGCCCTGGCCGCCCGCGATAACGGCGTGCCCTTCTACGTAGCCCTGCCCGCCTCCACCATCGACTGGACGATCGATGACGGCGTGGCCGAGATCCCGATCGAGGCCCGCAGTGCCGCTGAGGTGACCGCCATTCAGGGGCGCGTGCTCAGTGGCCCTGGCGCCGGCGAGATCGCCAGCGTGCAGCTCAGCCCCGATGGTTCGGCAGGTTTCAACCCCGGCTTCGATGTGACGCCCGCGCGGCTGGTGAGCGCCCTGATCACCGAGCGTGGCGTGGCTGAGGCGAGTGAGGCTGGCCTGCGGACCCTCTACGCCGGGTCGTAGGCCAACGGCCTGCGCTCACCGGCCGGGCCGGGCTGAACAGATGGCCCTGGCCTAGCTGGAGAGCGGTGAACTGGTGGGTGTGGAGGTCCTGCTGCGCTGGAACCATCCCCGCCTAGGGGTGCAGGAGCCCAGTCGCTTTCTTCCCATCGCCCAGACGTGCGGGCTGCTCGGCAGCGTGGATGCCCATCCGCTGCAGTTGATCGATCGCACCGATTGGCCATCCGCAGCGAGCTCGACGACTTCGGCAGTGGTCACACTTCGGTGCTCAGCAGCACAACGGCCTGAGGGTGGACAAGGCGATGGTGATTCCGGCCCTCAGCACGGTGGAACCCACCCGCCTGCTGCGCCTCGTGGTGGGGATGGGCCATGCCTGGACATCGATGTGACCGCAGAGGGCGTGGAATGACCCGACTACGTGGCCCTGGTGAAGCAGCGCCGTTGCCGCCGCATGCAGGACGATGGCCTGGCGCGGCCGATGCAGCCCGACTCCTTCGCCCAGCTCGTCCGTGAGGCGGCAGTCGCCTAATGGCGGCGTAGCGTCGGCCCCCTTCGCCCGTCGGCGCCGTGGCCACTGAGCAGAACCTGCGTGCGCAGATGGTGGCGGTGGCGCGGCGGATGAATGCCGCCGGCATCAACCAGGGCACCTCCGGCAATCTCTCGGCTCGAATCCCTGGCGGCTTCCTGATCACCCCCACCTCCCTGCCCTACGAGCGGATGGAGCCGGTCGATCTGGTGGCGCTGGATTTCGATGGCCAACCCCTGGCCGGAGCGCCCGCCGAGCAGCGGCGCCCTTCCTCGGAATGGCGGCTCCATGCCGACGTGCTGCGCAGCCGCCCGGAGGTGGAGGCCGTGGTGCACTGCCATTCCACCCGGGCCACGGCGCTGGCGTGCCACAGCCGCGGCATCCCGAGCTTCCACTACATGGCCGCCGTGGCCGGTGGACCCGACATCCGCTGCGCCCCCTACGCCCTGTTCGGGACCCCCGAGCTTTCCTCCCTGGCGGTGCAGGCCCTGGAGGGGCGGCTGGCCTGCCTGCTGGCCCACCACGGCCAGGTGGCCCTGGGCCGCAGCCTGGAGCAGGCCCTGCGCATCGCGATCGAGGTGGAAACCCTGGCAGCCATGTATCTGGAGGCCAGCCTGCTGGGCGATCCTCCCCTGCTGGGCGATGCCGAGATGGAACGGGTGCTCGAGCAGATGCGCACCTTGCTCTACGGCGGGTAGGTGGTGGTTAGGCCTGCCTCCCTACCGGGTGGCTGCGGCCCAACCACAGGCCCAGGGTGATCCACAGCACCACGAGGGCCAGGCATAAGCCCGTCCAGGTGGGCAAGCCCCAACCGCTGATGGCCAGCGGTGCGATCACCGTGATGATCCCGCCGGCGATGAAGGGTTGCAGCAGCAGCTGCTTGATCGAGAAGGGGGTGAGGGCGTCGCCTTGGTCGCCCGGATCCACCATGTTCAGCAGCAGCAGCCCGCTGGCTGCCACGCCGGTGGCCTGGCCAAACTCCACCAGCCCCCGCTCGAACCAGTTCGGCGGCAGGATCCGCGGCGCCAGCAGCAGCACCACCGCCACGTTCCAGAGCAGGCCGGCCACAGCCAGCACGGTGAGCGGCAGCCATTGCTCGCCCAGCAAGGCCAGATCCAGGCAGGCGGTGGCAGCGGTGATCAGCAGGTCTGCGGAGAGGGTGCCCACCCGGCCCTGCACGGCCGGGGCCACCCAGTGGGCATTGCCGGTTTTCTCCAGGGCCAGGCGCACCAGCAGGGAGCCCAGCAGCGCCAACGGGAATACCGGCAGGCCATCGATCACGAGGGCAAAGCCGCCGCCCAGGTGTTCGGCCAGCAGCTGCAGGCCGCTGAGCATCAGCACCCCGATCAGCACGGCCACGCCAGTGAGGGCCAGGTTGGGCAGCCACACCTGCAGGCCCTGGCCCAGGCGCGTGAGCAGGGGTTTGGCGGGGGGCTCGGGATCGGCGGCCTGGGTTTCGGAGGTGTTGTCGGGGTGCAGGGAGATTGGCAGGCTTGCCGCCAGGAGCCAGCGTTGGTTGCGGCCCAGCACCACCACCAGTCCGCCCACCAGGGTGGCGGTGAGCAGGCCCACCGTGGCCATGGCCAGCCCCAGCGACTCGCCGCTCTCCAGCCCCAGCCGCGCATAGGTGGGCCCCATGGCGGCTGCCGAACCGTGGCCGCCCTCGTAGGCCACCTCGATCAGGGCCGCCATCACGGGCGGTGCCCCCACCAGGGGCCCGAGCACCAGCAGCACGGCCAGCCCGCCCACCAGAAACTGGCCGAAGGCGAGGGTGAGCGCCAGCAGCAGCTGGCTGGCCACCGGCCGCCACAGCGTGCCGATCTGCGGGAGTGGTTTGCCCAGCAGCAGCGAGCCGAACACCAGGGTGAGCAGGACCAGCGGCAGCTCACTCCAGAAATCGATCACGTTCTGGGGCAGCAGCGGCAAGGGGCCCGTGGGCGCAATCAGCAGGCCCAGGGCGCCGGCCAGCAGCGCCTCCGGCACGCCCCAGCGCGTCATGCCCACCGCTTTGCCGGCCGCTGTGCCGATCAGCAGCAGCACCGTGAGAACGGCCAGGCCGAGAAGGATGGTCACAGGCCGAAGTGGGTGCGGAAGAAGGCTTCGGTGCGCTCCATCACGGTGATCTGCACGGCGCTGCTGCGGAAGCCGTGGCCTTCGCCCGGGAAGTGGTGCACCTCCACTGGGATGCCGTTGGCTTTGAGGGCAGCTGCCATGCGGTCGGTCTGGCTGGGGGTAACCACCAGGTCGTCGAGTCCCTGGAAAAAGATCACCGGGCAGCGAATGCGATCGGCATGCTGCAGCGGCGAGCAGGCGTCGTAGGTGGCCTTTGCTACGGGCCACGGCCCCACCAGCCCGTCGAGGTAGCGCGCCTCGAAGCGGTGGGTGTCTTCAGCCAACGCCACCAGATCGGCCACGCCGTAGCGGCTGGCGCCAGCCCGGAACACCTGGGTGAAGCACAGGGCCGCCAGGGTGGTGAAGCCGCCGGCGCTGCCGCCCTCGATGGCGATGCGATCGGCGCTGGCCTTACCCGCCGCCACCAAGGCCTGGGCCGCGGCGGCGCAGTCGGCCACATCCACCACGCCCCACTGGCCATCGAGCCGCTCGCGGTAGGCGCGGCCGAAGCCGGTGGAGCCGCCGTAGTTCACATCCACCACGCCCCAGCCCCGCGACGTCCAGAACTGGATGCCAAGGCTCAGGCCGCGGCGGGCCATGCTCGTGGGCCCGCTGTGGCTCTTCACCAGCAGCGGCGCCTCGGGATGGGCGCCGCCCACCGGTGGATAGAACCAGGCATGGGTGCGCTGGCCGCCGTGGCCCGCAAACCAGAGGGGCTCGGGCACGCTGATGGCCTCGGGCGCCAGGGGGCAGGGGGCCACGGGGGTGTGCTGCACCTGCCCGCTGGCCAGATCCAGGCTGAGCAGCCCCTGGGGGGTGGTGGGGTTGCTGGCCACGGCCACCAGCCGGCCGTTCTCGGCGCTGAGGCCGGCCAGGTCGTCGAAGGGCACGTCCAGCGGCTGCCAGGCGCTGGTGGGCTCGGCCGGATCGGGCGGCTCCAGCAGCACCCGGCCCAGCTGCCACTGGCCGTCCCGGCAGGCTGCCGCCAGCAGCTGCTGGCCGTCCCAGGCGCTGGTGCGCATGCCATACACCCACTGGGGCATGGCGAACTCGGCCGCCATCGGCAGCAGCTCCCGCCAGTGGCCGGTGCCGGTGTGGAGCAGCTGCAGGTTCCAGAAGCCGGAGGCATCGCTGGCCGCAACGAGCTGATCGGGGCCGATCCATAGCGGCTGAAACACCGAGATGGCCTGGCGATCGCCGGGCCTGGATCCCGCCACCTGACGGGGCTCCTGCAGCCGGCCATCGGCCCCGACTCTCGCGAGCCAGAGGCAGCTGCGCTCCCAGGGCATGCAGGGCTGCTCCCACTCCACCCAGGCCAGCTGCTGGCCATCGGGGCTGAGCGCCGCGTAGCCGCAGAAGTCTCCCGGCAGGTGCAGCAGCTCGGGTTCGCCGCCGCCGAGGGGTATGGCCACCAGGTGGTCGCGGCCCCCCTGCTCCATCACGCCGATCCAGCGCTGGCGCGGGCTATCGATCAGGCCATCGGCGAAAGCCCGCTCCGGATCGGGCGGGGTGAGGCGTTGCGGTTCGCCGGTTGGAGCGCCCGTGGCGGGATCGAGGCTCAGGTGCCAGAGGCAGCGGTCGCCGTCGTGCACCCACGCCAGATCAGCCCCGGCCACGGCATAGGGGCCGCCGCCGTATTCGTGCACGCGGCAGCGCAGGTTCCAGTCGCCGGGCGTGAGCTCGATCGCCGCCGTGGGCTGGTCGGGCGGGGCCACCAGCACGGTGGTGCGGCCCTTCTCGTGGGGGCGCTGCTCCAGCCAGAACAAGCGGCCGTGATTGAGGAGCGGCTCCTTGAAGGCGGGGGTGCGGCCCACCACCGCTGCCGCTGACAGCGGCTCCACCGCTGGGTTGGGGTGGGGCAAGCCGTTCTCTCCTGGGCGCCAGCCCTACACTTTTTCCAACGTTTCTAGGTGACGCCTTGGCGCGCAGCTTCGCCCAGATGGCCCGCACGGCAGAGCAGGTCAACCGCGGGGTGCAGGTGCCCAAGGTGGCGATGGACAATCCCCCTTTCCCCATCCACAAGTTGGGGGACCAGGTGCTGCGCAAGCCCGCCAAGCGGATCAGCAAAGTGGATGAGTCGGTGCGGGAGCTGGCCCGCGCCATGCTGCGCACCATGTATTCCGCCAAGGGCATTGGCTTGGCGGCTCCCCAGGTGGGGGTGCACAAGCAGCTGCTGGTGATCGACCTGGAGCCCGACAACGAGGCCGCCGCACCGATGGTGCTGATCAACCCGGAAATCACCAGCTTCGGCGCTGCCATCGACACCTACGAGGAGGGCTGCCTCAGCATTCCGGGTGTTTACCTCGATGTGGTGCGCCCATCAGTGGTGGAGGTGACCTTCCGCGATGAGATGGGCCGCCCCCAGAAGCTCCAGGCGGATGGTCTGCTGGCGCGCTGCATCCAGCACGAGATGGATCACCTCAATGGGGTGCTGTTTGTGGACCGGGTGAGCGATGAGCTGAGCCTCAACGAGGAGCTCAAGGAGCAGGGCTTCGACCGCGCCGCCGTGCGCACCATCCGCTGAGCAACGCCCCCAAACCATGCCGATGAAACCCCTGGCGGGGCTGTTTCTCGCCCTCGCCTGCGTGCTCGGAATTGCCGCCACCGGTTCGGTGTTTGAGCTGGCCTATGGCGATCCGGATCTGGGCCTCACCCCCACACGCCTGATCCTTGGCGCCAGCCTTCCTGGCACGGTGATTGCCCTGTTGGTGGCGATCCGGATCAACAAACCGGCCTGAGCCCCACTGGTGTGTGCAGGATGCGGTGCATACGATTTCTCCAACCTTGCCTCCAGCCTCTGTGTTGCGCCTGAATGGTCTGCGCCGGAGCCGCCGCTTTGCCCTCGCTGCAGCAGCTGCCCTGGCCGCCTCCCTGGCTCCCGTGGCGGCGAAGGCCGCTAACTCGGCCCTGTTCCAGGCTCTGCCACTCGAGCAGTCCCGCTTCGTGCTGGTGGCCGCCCCAATCGGCGACGGTAAGAAGGCCCAGCTGAACATCTACGAGCAGGTGCGCACCACCCGCCCCTGCTTCTCCGTGTCGGGCCAGGATCCGGCCGCGGTGGATCCGCTGCTGGCCACCTTTGACTTCACCGGCATCTGCAGTCGCTACATCGACGCCAACGGCTATTCGCTGCGGGTGGGCACCAACGATCTGGCCACGAGCTATCGGCTCTCGGTGATGCGCACCAACGACGACACGGTGCTGATCGCCCTGCCCACCAGGGCTGGCGCTGGGCCGGAGATGGTGGTGGCCCGCACCAAGGGCGTGGGCAATGGTTTTCTGCAGCTGGTGTTCGAGCCGGGCTGGGAGCTGAAGCGCCGGGCCTTCGGCGGCCGGGCCCTGGGCCACGTGTACGTGTATCGCGAGAGCTGGCCCGATGCGGTGGCCACCACGTCGGCCCC
>CAIOXF010000023.1 GCA_903862155.1 uncultured cyanobacterium
AACCCGAACAGGATGTAACGGCCTCCGGCAGGCTCGGCCCACCGTTCTCACAATCCGGATAAATCACGCACCGGCCGGCATGGCTCCCTGCCAGACCCTCGGGCGCGACGTTGCGCGCCTGGTTCGCCATCTCAGCGACGACGACCTGGCCCAGTTCCAGGTGCTCGCCTCCCGCGGCCCCTCCAGCCCCAGGGCTCTGGCCTTCGGAGTGATTCTGCGGCGCGAGCGGCAGCGCCGGTTGGGGGAGCGGGTGCAGCGGATGGAGCGCTGCCTGTGGTTGTCACGCCGGCGTGGCCGCTGCTGGCTGGCCATCCGGCGTGCCCTGCAGCGGTTCTGGCGGCTGCTGGTTCAGCCGGCGCGTCGCCGCTGCAGTGCTTCTCCGAGTGCGTAGCCCAGGAACACCAGCAGCACCCCGCCCACCAGGCTCGCCAGCAGCACGCCCGCAGCAGCAGCACGATTGTCGGCCCTCAGGGCCTTCGCCAGCTCCAGCATCCAGGAGGAGAAGGTGGTGAGCGACCCGCAGAATCCGATTCCGGCCGCCAGGATCAGCCGCACGCGGGTGGGTCCCTGGGCCATCACCAGGCCGATCAGCAGGCAGCCGATCATGTTGGCTGCGAAGTCGGCTCCCACCACGCCGCGCAGGCCGCCCACCAGGGTGTGGGCGATCGATTCCAGCTTCCAGCGCAGCAGGGCGCCCGGAATGGCCCCGGCCCCAACCAGCCCCAGATCGCGGATTTCGTGCCGCAGTTCGGGTTTCATGGCCGGGCCCCCAAGCTGAGCCCCGCCAGCATCGCCAGCAGTCCGCCGGCCACCGAACCGCTCACCAGCACCGCTGCGCTGCGCCAATGGCGGGCCACCAGCTCAGCTCGCAGTTCGGCGCTGAAGGTGGAAAAGGTGCTGAAGCTTCCCAGGAAGCCGGTGCCAAGCAGCAGCAGCACCCGCTGGGCGGCCTCGCCGCAGCTCTCCTCCAGCCCCACGATCAGCCCCAGGGCGAAGCAGGCGATCACATTCACCCCAAAGGTGCCCCAGTGTTTCCTCGGCAGAACTGGCTCCAGGTGATCCACCACCCGGAACCGCAACCAAGCCCCCGGCACTGCCCCAATCGCCACCATCAGGGCGCCGGTGTCGCCCCCCAACAACGCCATGCTGCGCCTCTGCCGCTAGTGGCGCATCCTCACTCGGCAGGCGTTGCTCCCGGCTCGTCGGGGGTGATGGCTGCATGCATCTGCCGTTCCACCCGCCGCAGTTCGAGGCGCTGCTCCACATCAGGCTGCAGCTGTTTGAGGCAGCGCGCCAGGCTGAGCATGAACCGGGCCGCCTCGTCGGAGCTCATCCCGAAGCGACGACAGGTTTCGTGCATGGCCTGGGTCATGCAGTCGAGTTCTGCCGGCACGATCACCCCGTCGGGGGTGGTGCCATTGGCAATGCGATAAGCCCCCGCGATCAGGGCGTGTTCAATCCGGGTGACCGCGGCACGTTGCATGGCTTCAAGGTATGCAGCATGCATCGATCTGCTCCAAGCCTTTGGGGTCTCTAAAGAGTTCTGCCCTGCCGTTCGCGTTGCAATTCCGCTCCCCTTGGGGCATTTCTGCAAAACAGGGTTATGGTGAATTCGTTCTGGCCTATGCCAGCGGGTACTGAACCCGTGCTGCCGGAACCCGATCACCGTTCAGGCCTGCTGCCCCTCCCGTTGTGGGGGTTGCAGTTGCGGTGCGCGATTCATATCTCAGGAGACAACCCATGAGCAACCCCATCCACACCATCCCT
>CAIOXF010000024.1 GCA_903862155.1 uncultured cyanobacterium
CGAAGCGGGGCCAGTGCTGCGCCACGTGCTGCGCTTCTGCGCCGTGGCCTGCCTGGCGGGGTTCTTCCATCCGGCCATGGCTCCGCTGATGGCCCAGGAAGTGCTGGACCCGTCCCCGCAGGCCCTTGGCCTGTTCACCAGCGTGCTGGCGGCGGGGAGCATCACCGGCGGCGTCCTGCTACAGCGCAACAGCACTTGGCTGAGTGAACGGCCGGCCCTGCTCTTGGGGGTATGCACCGTGGTGACCGGCGCGGCGCAGCTCACCATGGCCGCCGCCGGACTGCGCGGTGTGGCCTGGGCAGGGCTTGGGGGCACCTTCATCATCGGAGCGGGTACCGCAGCCCTGCTGGCGGGGGTGAACATGATCACCCAGGTGGGCTCACCCCAGGAGATCCGCGGCCGGATGGCAGGCCTAGGGCAGATCGCGTTCCTGGGCGGCGGCGGCGCCAGTGGGCTGCTGGCTGCACTGATCACCATGCAGGCCGGGCTGGTAAGCAGCTTTGCCCTGCTGGGGGGGATCGCCCTGGCCCTTGGGGTTCAGGAGCTGCTCCGAAACGGGGGCCTGAGGCTCCGCCTCAGATCAGCTTGATGCCGCGCAGCACGATCGAGAGGGCAATCGCGGTGGCAATGCCACCACCCACCAGTGCCAGATAGATCGCGGCGCCCATGAGCCTCGGTTCAATGTGGAGGCCATTACAGCAGAACCCAGGGCACCCCTGCCCCTTGATACCGCCTTTAGGGTTACACCATGCGAACCCTCTTCATCTATCCGGAGTTTCCCAAGACCTTCTGGAGCTACGAGAAGATCCTGGAGCTCGTGAACCGCAAGGTGCTGTTGCCACCCCTGGGGATGGTGACAGTGGCCGCCCTGCTCCCCCAGCACTGGGAGATGAAGCTGGTGGACCGCAACGTGCGCGAGGTGAGTGAGGCCGAGTGGGACTGGGCCGAGCTGGTGGTGATCTCGGGAATGATCGTGCAGAAGGCCGACATGGCCGTGCAGATCGGCAAGGCCAAGCAGCGGGGACTGCCGGTGGCGGTTGGTGGCCCCTTCGCCAGCTCCACCCCCGACGCGCCTGAGCTCCAGCTGGCCGACTTCAAGGTGCTCGACGAGGGTGAGATCACCCTGCCGATGTTCATCGAGGCGATTGAACGGGGGGATACCAGGGGCCGTTTCTCCGCCAACGGAGACAAGCCCGACGTGACCGGCACGCCGATTCCGCGCTTCGACCTGCTCGAGTTCGACGCCTACGACTCGATGAGCGTTCAGTTCTCGCGGGGCTGCCCGTTCCAGTGCGAGTTCTGCGACATCATCGTGCTCTACGGCCGCAAGCCGCGCACCAAGACCCCCGAGCAACTGATCGCGGAGCTCCAGTACCTCTACGACCTGGGCTGGCGCCGCTCCATCTTCCTGGTGGATGACAACTTCATTGGCAACAAGCGCAACGCCAAGTTGCTGCTGCCGGCCCTGAAGCAGTGGCAGATCGAGCGGGGCTATCCGTTCAGCTTTGCCACCGAGGCATCGGTGGATCTGGCGTCCGACGACGAGCTGATGGAAATGATGGCCGAGTGCCGCTTCGACTCGGTGTTCCTCGGCATTGAAACGCCGGATGAGGCGAGCCTCGAGACCGCCAAGAAGCTGCAGAACACCCGCAGCTCCCTCGATGAGTCGGTGGACCGCATCACCTCCTATGGCATCCGGGTGATGGCCGGCTTCATCATTGGGTTTGACGGCGAAAAGGCCGGCGCAGGCAACCGGATCGTGGAGTTCGTGAGCCGCACCGGCATCCCCGCCGCAATGATGGGCATGCTGCAGGCCCTGCCCAATACGGGCCTCTGGCACCGCCTGGAGAAGGAAGGCCGCCTGATCCAGGAGAAGACGGACGCCAAGGGCGTCAACCAGACCAACCTGCTCAACTTCGTACCCACCCGGCCGATCCGCGACATCGCCAACGAGTACGTGGATGCGTTCTGCCGGCTGTATGAGCCGAACGCCTACATCGATCGGGTGACGCACTACTACCTGAAGATGGGCCTGCCCCGCTGGCAGCAGTACGTGCCGGCCGCCTTCGGCAAGGCCTCACTGCCCGCCTGGAACGATGTACGCGCCCTGCTGATCGTGATCTGGCGCCAGGGCATCAAGCGCAACACCCGCCTGCGCTTCTGGCGCTCCCTGCTCAAGGTGGCCCGCCAGAACCCCGGCGTGCTGGAGCAGTTTTTGGTGGTGCTCGCCCACAACGAACATTTCCTCGAGTACCGCAGCGTGGTGACCCGGGAGATCCAGGAGCAGCTGGCGGCCCTGCCACCCGAGCCGCCCCAGGCCCCTGCCACTCCCGCACGGGAACTGCAGCCGGCCTAGTCCTGCACGTAGTCGCTGCCGTTCATCAGGCAGCGCTCGGCCTTCTCGAGCTCACGCCCGAGGTAGTAGGCGTGATCGAGCCGGCTGAGTGGATGGGGCCCATCGCCTTCAGTGATGGCGATGCCCAACTCCTTGGCCGTACGGGCGCGGTACACAGCATCGGGGGTGCGTGGGCCAGCTCCGCGGCAGGCGATCACTTCGCCGGTGTCGGGATCGGTGGCCAGGCCTTTCTCGTTGATGGAGTTACCGAAGTGTTCGGCCACCAGCTCCCCCGCTTCGCGGTCAAGCTTGATCAGGAAGTAGCCGGCGGGATCGAGGTTGATGAAGCGGTTGGAGAGGGCTTCATCCAGCGCCCGGTACTCCTGCAGGCGATCCGGGCTCAGGGGTTGGTGCATGGGGCGGATCGTAGGAAGCGGTGAACGGCAACTCAGCGTTCACGGCCGTGATCTGCTCGTGCAGCTCGGCGTTGGCCCCGGGGAGCCAGTCGCGCAGGATCGCGTTGAAGCGCGGGTGATACCAGCGGTGCAGGCTGGCGCGGGGCTGGGCCACAAAACCGCGCCGGCGCTTGTGGCTACCCCCGGCACCGGGATCAAAGCGCTGGATGCCCTGAGCGATCGCCCATTCGATCGGCGCGTAGTAGCAAACCTCGAAGTGCAAGGCATCCACCTCCACGTCGCTGCCCCAGTAGCGGCCCCAGAGGTGATCGCCGCCCCGCACGCACAGCGACATCGCCACCGGCTCCTGGGGATCGCCGCGGTGGGCACTGAACAGCACCAGGTGCTCCCGCAGCTCTGACGCCGCGGCCTCAAAGAACGCCTCGCTCAGGTATTTGCTGCCCCAGGGCCCCCAGCGGGCGCAGTGCTGGGCGTAGAACGCATGCATCCGGTGCACCAGCGCTGGCCGGATCGCCTCCCCGGCCAGGGCCGTTACCTGCAAGCCGGCGTCGGCCACCGCCTTGCGCTCCCGCTTGATGTTGCGGCGCTGGTTGGCGTTGAAGCTGGCCAGGTAATCGGCGAAATCGCCGTGGCCGGGGTTGCCCCACTCGCTCTGCTGGTTGAGCCAGGTGGCGCAGCCGGCGGCTTCAGCCAGGGGCTGCCAGGCCGGGTCCACGTAGAGGAAGTTGCAGCTGAAAATGCCGTGGCGCTGGCAGAACTCGTCGATGAGCTCCAGCATCAGCGCCGTGAACTCCTCCGCGTTTTCATCCGGAGCGATCAGGAAGCGGTAGCCCTGCACCGGGCTCACCGGGCTCATGCCCACGAGCTTGGGGTAGTAGCGCTCCCCCAGTTGCCCGGCGAGCTGGGCGAAGCTCTGGTCGAACACGAACTCGCCGTAGCTATGGCCCTTCAAATAGAGGGGAGCCGCGGCCACCAGCTCCCCACCGCGCCAGAGCCCCAGATGGCAGCTCTGCCAGCCCTCGCGGGGCACGATGCTGCGGCTGGCTTCCAGGTGATGGAGCCAGCGCCAGCGGTAGAAGGGCAGGCCGGCTGGGTGCGCGGCCGCCAAGAGCTGATCCCAGGCCTGCTCAGGGATCTCGGCCATCGCCTGGTGCCAGCGGGCTTCGAGCTCGGCCATGGCGGCTGCACCGGGACGCGCGGGGGGCAAAACTAACCAGTGCTCTATGGCGGGCGGGCATGCGGCAGCTGGCGAGAGCCCTCAGTTGTGCAGCAAGCGGAATGCTGCTGGTGGCGGGCCCGGCCCAGGCCGGGCTGCTCACGCCGGTGCTGCAGCTGATGCGGCCCCAGTTGGAATCCCGCCTGGCCCGGGCCTGCGTGGAGATGGCCAGCGGCGGCGACAAGGAGCTGGAGCAGAGCCTGCGCGATCCCTGCCGCCAGCTGGCCGGCCCCACCAGCCGCTGCCTGATCGAGGAAACCGACCGCAGCGGCCGCAGCCTGGGGGTGCTGACGGAGCTGATTGGCGGTCGCTTCGGCGACGACAGCGAGGTGGTGGTGAAGCGCTGCGTGGCCCGGATGTTTGGCCTGCCCACCAACAGCCTCGACAACGTGCCCCTACGCCAGCTGGCGCAGCGCTTCGCCCAGCACTCGCGTCAACCGGCAGCTGAGCAGCCTTAGCTCACCGAACAGCCGTGGCTCACCGAACAGCCGTAGCGCAGCAGGAGTTCGCCGCCTTCGAGAGCACGCTGCTCCCGCAACTCCCACACCGCAGGCTCCAACGCCACGCCAGCCGGCAGCCAGGTGTGGGGCCCGCCCAGCAGTCGCGGGCAGATGGTGAGCTGCAGCTCATCCAGCAGACCCTCCGCCAGCAGCGATCCAGCCAGGGCCGCGCCGCCCAGCACCACAAGCCGCGCGATGCCGAGCTGGGCCAGCTCCTGCAGGGTGGGGGACCAGCTGGTGAGTGCCAACCGCCGATCAAACCCCACGGGAGCTGGCGCAGGAGCGTGGGTGGCCCCGGCGGCTGAAGCCAGCAACCATCGCTCCAGCGGCTGCTGGAAGAACGGCAACCCCTCGGGAATCGAGCCGCTGCGGCTGGCAACCAGAGCTGTGGGCTGGGGCGAACGACCCTCAGAGGCCCGGGCATCCAGCAGATCCGGCGCATGGATGAGGCAGGTGGTGCCATGGCGCCGCAGGGTTTCGGCACCCAACAGGGCCGCATCGGCCCAGGCCAGAGCTTCCTCCAGCAGCCGGCGATCGCCGCGGCCACCGATCTGGGCGGCCCCACCCTGCGGCGGTGCAAGCCGGCCATCGAGGCTCACGGCCAGCACCAGGCGGATGAACGGGCGCTGCGGGCTCAACCCACGGCCAGGGCTTCCAGCGCCTGGGGCGCCATGCCCAGCTGGGGCGATTCAGCGAACACCTCGGCGGCATTGTTGGGGCTTTCCTGCAGCCGCACCTTGTGCAGGGCAGCGCCGGTGGCAGCGATCGGGCCGCTGAGCAGATCGGCGATGTGGAGCGCGATGTTCTCGGCCGTCGGCACGGTGGTGGCGAAGTGGGCCACGTCCTTGTTCAGGAAGGTGTGGTCGAAGGGCTCCACCACCAGGTCAGCCACCAGCTGCTGGAGGGCCGCCAGGTCGCACACCATGCCGGTGCGGGGATCAATGCGGCCGCGCACAGTGACATCGAGCAGGTAGTTGTGGCCGTGGCCATGGGGCCGCGCGCACTTGCCGTAGATGGCGTCGTTCTCCTCGGGGGAGAGCTCGGGGCGGGCGAGGCGATGGGCCGCGGCGAAGTGGGTGCGGATCGAGAGGAAAGCTTCCATGGAGTCGTCGAGCACGTCGGCCCAGAGATCGGGTTGTTCGTAGAGGCGCAGGCCCATCACAGGCAGGTGGGGCGCCAGGCGCCGCCAGATCGCCAGGCAGAGGGCTTCGGTGGTGGGGAGCATGCCCTCGGGCCGCTCCAGGTCGAACTCCGGCCAGGCCTCGTTGAGGAAGCGGAAGTCGAGCTGGCCGGTGACCTCATGGCGAATGGCGTGCTTCACCTCGGAGAGGTTGAGCACCATCCCATCGGCATCGAGCGGGCCGCCCATCGCCACGATCAGCTCGTAGTTGTGGCCATGGCCCGGCGCCAGGCTGCAGGGCCCGAACCGGGCGCGGTTGTCGTCGGCCGAGAGCTCGGGCAGCCAGTAGCGATGGCTGGCACTGAAGGTGGCCCGCCGGGTGATCACGCAGGGGCGTCCCCGGCCGTGTGCTGCTGGGGCTGCGGTCATCCAGGAGTTGTTGGGGTTCTTCATCCTAGAAACGGCCTTGGAACGGCTGTCGCCCGATGAGCACCCCCACCCATGGCGCCCTGGCGCGGCGGCTGGAAGGCCTGAACATCTATTTGGTGGGCATGATGGGCGCCGGGAAAAGCGCCGCCGGCCGCCCCCTCGCCGAGGCCCTCGGCTATCGCTTCCTCGATGCCGATACGGCCCTGGAGCAGGTGGCCGGCCGCACCATCCCGGAGGTTTTTGCCAGCGACGGGGAAGCGGGGTTCCGCGCCCTGGAAACGGCGGTGCTCGGGCAGATCACGGGCTGGCATTCGCTCGTGGTGGCCACCGGCGGCGGGGTGGTGACCCAACCCGAGAACTGGGGCCACCTGCGCCAGGGCCTGGTGGTGTGGCTCGATGCGCCCGCAGATCTGCTGCTGGAGCGCCTCAGCAGTGATCCCACGCCGCGGCCCCTGATGCAGGCCGCCGATCGCGAAGCCCGGCTGCACGCCCTACTGGATCAGCGCCGTCCCCTCTACGGCCAGGCCGACCTGCGCGTGCTCCAGAGCGGCGAAGGGCCGGAGGACGTGGCCCTGCAAGTGCTGAACGCAATCCCTTCGATCCTCAAGGAGCGCGAAGCCCCGCCGGAGCAGCCGGTGATGCTGCAGAACGCCGAGGGACACATCACGCCGTCGCTGAACTAGGCACCGGCTCAGGCATCGGGGGGCTCCAGCCGCACGGCAAACCACTGGACCGCCAGACCGGGCTCCAACTCCAGCTCACAAGCCGTTTCCAGCAACCGCTCGGCACGGGCCTGGGCCGTGGGCAGATCAGCCAGATCTGCAGGCACCTCCGCCATCGATTCCAGCTGGCCGGCCAGCCAGGTGAGGGTGTCGGCCGCCGGGAGGATCCGCTCGCCGCAGGTGGGATCGAGCACCACGTAATGATCGAGCTCCCGCAGCAGGGGATCAGACATGGCCACAGCCCTCGTGGCATCCATCCTGACGGCGCTGCTGACGCTGCTGCCGGCCCGCGCCGCCGACTGGCCC
>CAIOXF010000025.1 GCA_903862155.1 uncultured cyanobacterium
ACCCGCTTCGGCATGAGCGACATCGGCCAGTTCTCCCTGGAGGCCGGCAACCAGGAAGTGTTCCTGGGCCGCGATCTGATGACCCGCAGCGATGGCTCCGACGCCACCGCCGCCCGGGTGGATGAGGCCGTGCGCCACATCGTGCAGAGCTGCTACGCCGAAACCGTGAAGCTGGTGGCCAATCACCGGGCCTGCATGGATCGGGTGGTGGAAGTGCTGATCGAAAAGGAAAGCCTGGATGGCGATGAGTTCCGCGCGATCGTGGCCGAATACACCGCGATTCCCGAGAAGGAGCGGTTCTCGCCCTTCATCGGCGATACCGACGTGGTGGATGTGAAAGCCAAGCCGGAAGCAGAACCTGCCCAGGCCTGATCCATCGGTCCTGAATCGATCAAGCAGGCCAGGCAGATTGACCGATCAAACTCCCAGCCCGCGCCCGCAGCGCGGGCTTTTTTGTGCCGATCCAAGGGCAACACCAAGAGGCAACACCTAGAAAGAGCCCTGCCAGCCGATCCAAGCCGGTGACCACCGCCCCCCACGACAGCCACCGCGCCGAAGCCAAGGCTCTGAACCTCGGCTCCGCCGGCAATGCCGTCGGTGCGATTGCAGCACTCTTCTTCTACCTGCGCTCGGGTTCCGATGCCCTGCTGCTCGATGGGCTCTACACGGCTGTCATGGCCGGCGCCTCGGTGATCGCTGGCCAGGTGAGTCGCGCCGCCTTACAACCGCGCAGCCGCGCCTATCCCTTTGGGGCATCGGGGCAAGAACCGCTCTACGTGCTGTTTCGCACCCTGGTGCTGCTGGGGATCATTGCCTTCGCCATCACCTCAGCCCTCGGGAAGGTGCTCGCCTACCTGCAGGGAGCTCCGATCCATCCCGTGGAGCTGGGCGGTTTGGGCTGGTATTTCGGGGCCATGGTGTTGCTGAATCTCTGGCTCTGGCAGGTGTTTCAGCGCAG
This sequence comes from uncultured cyanobacterium, assembly GCA_903862155.1. Taxonomy (GTDB): domain Bacteria; phylum Cyanobacteriota; class Cyanobacteriia; order PCC-6307; family Cyanobiaceae; genus UBA5018. The sequence goes on from CAIOXF010000025.1 coordinate 959, forward strand.
CTGGCGCCGGGGTGAGCGCAGCAGCGACATGCTCCGCGGCATGGCCATATCAGCCCGCATTGATGCACTGATCTCTGCAGGAACCGGTGTGGGTTTGCTGGGCGCCCCGCTCCTCCTGGGGACGGCCCTGGCACCGATGGTGCCGATCACCGATTCGCTGTTGGTGCTGGTGCTCTGTGTGGCGCTGCTACCGGAGCCGATCGGAATTGTGATGGAGGCAGTGGCCGAAGCGGCGGGATCCAGCAGCTCCGTGGGCGAAGACCGGTTGGCCCAGTGCCGCGAGGCAATCGAACCCACGTTCCAAGCGCAGGCCTGCCAGCTGATTGAGCTGGCGATGCTCAAACTCGGGCGCACCTACACCGTGGTGGCCTATGTGGAACCGGGCGCTCCGATCAGCGCCACTGAGGTGGATGCCCTACGCATGCTGTTGGAGCACCAGGTGCAAACCACGCTGCAGGCGCCGGTGCTCGCCGAGGTGATCATCACCGCAACGCACCCTTACGCTGACGCACACAGCTAAGCCCACCAGCCATGGGATTCCGCTACCTCAACCGGGTTGCTTCCAAGGAACACATCGCCGAGTTTCTGGAGCTCGCCGACCTCGCGGCCGGCGGAACCGATGACGCCGGCAACGTGTTTGAGCTGTCGCGCCGGCTCACGGGCAATCCAA
>CAIOXF010000026.1 GCA_903862155.1 uncultured cyanobacterium
AGCCCCAGGTGGATCACATCGTGTTGCCCAGCGGCAACAAGATCATCCTGCTGGCCGAGGGCCGTCTGGTGAACCTGGGTTGCGCCACCGGTCACCCCAGCTTCGTGATGAGCAACTCCTTCACCAACCAGGTGCTGGCCCAGATCGAGCTGTTCACCAAGGGCGATCAGTACGAGAAGCAGGTGTACGTGCTGCCCAAGCACCTCGACGAGATGGTGGCCCGCCTTCACCTCGAGAAGATTGGCGCCAAGCTCACCGAGCTCACCCCCGAGCAGGCCGCTTACATCAACGTGCCGGTGGAGGGTCCTTACAAGCTCGAGCACTACCGCTATTGATGCTTGATGCCGTGGGTGGCTTGCCCACGCCGCCCCGCTGGCGCGAGGGCGGGCGTTAGGCAAGCAACCCACGGCAGCCGGCTCGGGGGTTTGGGTTCAAGAGCTCTAAACCCCATTCAGCAGAAAAGCCCAGCTCGGCACTGCCGGCGGGGCTTTTTGTTGGCTTTGGGAGCCCTCGCGATGGGAGCTAGCCGGCTCCTGATGCCCGGCCCTAAGAGCCAAGCCACCTTTTGGCTTGCTGTGGTGCGCTGCGTGGGGAGAGCGGAGCCTCGCGCCAGCGGGCTCCGCGACCCCACCAGCGCACCACAGTGCAGGCGCTCAGAACGGCACTTCCTCCTCACTCGGCGCGCCCCCGCCGAACCCACCGCCATACCCGCCACCCATGCCGCTCTCGGCGTCTCGCTTGGAGCCCAGCAGTTCCAGCCGGTCCACACGGATCACGGGCTTGGTGCGCTCCTCACCGGTGGCGCGGTCGGTCCAGCGGTCGAGCTTGAAGCTGCCGATGATTCCCAGCAGCGTGCCTTTGCGCACATAGTCGGCCGCGACCTGGGCCTGCTTGCCCCAGATCTCGAGGTTGAACCAGTCGGGCTCGTCGTCGCGGCTGCGGCGGTTCACGGCCATGGTGAGGTTGGCCACAACGCTGCCCGATTCGAAGTAACGCACCTCGGGGTCGCGGCCGGCTCGGCCAACGAGGGTGATGGAATTGACGCCCATGGCGACTCTCCTGGGTAGTGGGTCAATGATGCAGTTCCACCAAGGGAGCTGTCTGTAACACCCACCTATGATTTGACCCCTGCAGGCCGGGGCTCCGTGTTCTTCCGTCGATTCCAGTTTTCCCGCGACATCGGGATCGACCTGGGAACCGCCAACACCCTGATGTACGTGTCCGGAAAGGGCATTGTGCTGCAGGAGCCTTCAGTGGTGGCCTTGGATCTCGAGAAGGGTGTGCCCTTGGCCGTGGGCGACGAGGCCAAGATGATGCTGGGCCGTACCCCCGGCAACATCCGGGCTGTGCGTCCCCTGCGCGACGGCGTGATCGCGGATTTCGACGCCGCCGAGCAGATGATCAAGACCTTCATTCAGAAAGGAAATGAAGGCCGCGGCATCGTGGCGCCGCGTCTGGTGATCGGCATCCCCAGCGGCGTCACCGGCGTTGAGCGCCGTGCCGTGCGTGAGGCTGGACTGGCGGGCGCCCGCGAAGTGCATCTGATTGACGAGCCCGTGGCGGCAGCCATCGGTGCTGGGCTGCCCGTGACCGAGCCCGTGGGCACAATGATCGTGGACATCGGCGGCGGTACTACGGAAGTGGCGGTGCTCAGCCTCGGCGGCACCGTGTTGAGCGAGTCGGTGCGGGTGGCCGGCGATGAGCTGAGCGATGCCATCGGCGTGTACCTCAAGAAGGTGCATAACCTGGTGGTGGGTGAGCGCACCGCTGAAGACATCAAGATCCGGATCGGTTCGGCGTTCCCCGACGACGCCCACGACAACACGTCGATGGATGTGCGGGGTCTGCACCTGCTGAGCGGCCTGCCCCGCACGATCAACGTGCGCGCCGGCGACATCCGTGAAGCGATGGCCGAGCCCCTCAACGTGATCGTGGAGGCCGTGAAGCGCACCCTGGAACGCACTCCGCCCGAGCTCGCCGCCGACATCGTGGACCGCGGCATCATGCTGGCCGGTGGGGGCGCCCAGGTGCGCGGCATCTCCGACTTGATCAGCCACGAAACCGGGATCCTCACCCACGTGGCGGAGGATCCGCTGCTTTGCGTGGTGAACGGCTGCGGCATGGTCCTGGAGGACTACAAGCGCCTCGAGCGCGTCCTCGACACCCCTGACTTCGTCCGTCAGGCCTCCTGATCCCCATGCCCTTTGGCCGCAGCTTTCGCGTGACGCAGCTGCGGTCGTTGGGCTCGCTTTGGCCCTGGCTGCTGGTGCTGCTGGCGCTGGTGGGTGTGCGGCTGAGCAAGGGGGCCGGTTTCGCTGATGCTTACGCCCTGATGACCAGGCCCTTCTGGCCCGGCAGTGCTCAGGGTGAATGGGTGCGCTCTGCCCAGCAGCTCGGCGATCAGGCCCGCCTGTCCCAGCTGGAGGTCGACAACCAGCGACTGCGGCATCTGCTGCAGTTGGAGCGCGGAGATTCGGCGTTTGAGGGCGCTGCGGTGATTTCCCGCGAGCCGGGCGGCTGGTGGCAGCAGCTGTTGATCGGCAAGGGTTCGCTGAATGGAGTGGGCGTGGGTGATCCGGTGCTGGCGCCCGGGGGCCTGCTGGGGCGGGTGGCCAGCGTCACCCCCACGACCTCCAAGGTGCAGCTGCTCACTGATGGAGGCAGTCGGCTCGGGGTGTGGCTGCCCCGGATTCGGCGCCACGGTCTGCTCACCGGCGTGGGCACCCCGCGTCCGCTCCTGCGGTTTCTGGAGAAAGATCCCGGCGCTAGGCCCGGGGATGTGGTGGTGACTTCCCCCGCCAGCACCCTGGTGCCCGCCAACCTCACCGTGGGCGTCATTCAATCGGTGGATGATCGGGCCGTGCCTGCCACCGAGGCGGTGGTGCAGCTGAGTGCGCCGGTGCAGGCCGTCGACTGGGTGCAGGTGCGAAAGGGAGCCCGTTGATGGCTGCGCTGTATCGCCACGGCTGGTGCGGGGCCACCGGGCTGGTGGTTCCGCTGCTCACCCTGGTCTCACCTGGGTTCCTCAAGCTTGATGGGGTGGGGCCGGCCTGGGGCTTGCTCTGGCTGTTGCCCTGGGCGCTGGTGGATGGTCCCGTTTCGGGTGCTGGGGCGGGCCTGGCCCTGGGCCTGGTGCTCGATGGGCTGCATCTGGGGCCGGTGAGTGAGCTGCCGGCGCTGGTGTTTCTCGGCTGGTGGTGGGGCCGGGTGGGCCGGCGCGGGCCCCAGATCGAGCGCAGCTTCAGCCTCGGGCTGCTGGCGTTGTTGGGATCGCTGGTGTTGGGCGGCACCATGTTGGCCCAGTTCGCTTGGCTTGGAGAGGCAGGCCGCCCCCAGCTGCACACCCTGCTCTCCCAGACCTTGATCACGGCCCTGCTCGCACCGATGCTGTGTTCGCTTCAGTTGCTGCTCTGGCGGCAGCAGACCGCGGGGTTGAGGGGCTGATCGATGGCCATGTGCAGGCGCCAACTGCTTCAGCTCCTTGCTGGTGGATCGGCCGCGGCGGCCCTGGCGGCCAGTGGTTGCCGGCCCCGGGGGCGGGAGGCCGGCTCCAGGGTGGTGGAGTTCTGGACCCTCGATCTGGCGCCCAAGTTCAACGGCTACATCCAGGGGGTGATCGCCGCCTGGGAGCGGCAGCATCCGGGCTGGCGCGTGCGCTGGACCGACGTGCCCTGGGCTTCGGTGGAGCGCAAGCTGCTGGCGGCGGTGTTTGCCCGCACGGCCCCCGATCTGGTGAATCTCAATCCCCCCTTCGCGGCCAACCTGGCCAGCAAGGGCGGATTGCTGGATCTGGGCGGCGTGTTGCCGGCTGGTGCGGCTGATGCCTACCTGCCGGCGATCTGGGAGGCGGGTCGCCAGGACGGCCAGCAGTTCGCCATTCCCTGGTATCTCACGGCCCGCATCGCCATGGCCAACCGGCGTCTGCTCGACCAGGCAGGTGTGGATGGCCCGCCCCGCCATTGGGATCAGTTGCCGGCCTTCGCCGAGCAGGTGCGTCGCCGCACGGGCCGCTATGCCCTGTTCATGACGGTGGTGCCCGACGACTCCGCTGAGTTGCTGGAAACCCTGGTGCAGATGGGGGTGCAGTTGCTGGACTCCCAGCGCCGTGCTGCCTTCGACAGCCCCGCCGGCCGCCAAGCCTTTGCCTTCTGGACTGATCTCTATCGCCGGGGCCTGCTGCCGCGGGAGGTGGTGAGCCAGGGCTACCGGCGCGCCATCGAGCTCTATCAATCGGGCGATCTGGCGCTGGTGGCGACCGGCCCTGATTTCCTGCGCAACCTGCAGACCAACTCCCCCGGCGTGGCCGCGGTGACGGCCCCCTTTGCCCCGATCACCGGCGCCGATGGCACGGCCAACGTGGCGGTGATGAATCTGGTGGTGCCGAAGCAGAGTCTGGTGGCCGCCCAGGCCGCAGGTTTCGGCCTGTTCCTCACCAACGCCAACAACCAGCTGCGCTTCGCCAACGAGGCCCGGGTGCTGCCATCAGCAACCGCTGCGCTCGATCAGCTGCAGACCTCCCTCCAGCGGGATCCGGGCGGCGAACCTCTGGTGCAGCGCGCCCGCCTGCTGTCGGCCGAAACCCTGGAGCGCGCCCGGGTGCTGGTGCCGGCGATCCCGGGGGTGAAGCGGCTGCAGGCGATCATGTACACCCAGCTGCAGCGGGCGATGCTCGGCCAGCTCTCCAGTGATGCGGCACTCACGGCTGCTGCCACGGAGTGGAACCGGTATGCAGCGGCGCGGTGGAGCCAGGCGCGCTAGCAGCAAACCCCCAGCGCGTTTGTTCCTGTAGAAATCCTTAAATCTGCCCAGATCGCCCCTCTGGCGCGGCTTTTTGGGGATGACTGCCCCGCGGTCTGAGGGGTAGGGTTGCGATTCTTCACTCGGCTGCCCGCTTGATGCCCGCGGACGACATCCCTAGTCAGCCGCCTGCGGAGCCGAAGGCCACCCTGTTGGTGGTAGACGACGAGGCTGCGGTGCGTCGCGTGCTGGTGATGCGCCTCCAGCTCGCCGGTTACCGGGTGATCTGCGCCGAAGACGGCGAAGAGGCGCTCACCCTCTTCCACCAGGAGCAACCCGACCTGGTGGTGCTCGATGTGATGCTGCCGAAGCTCGACGGCTTCGCGGTGTGCCGCCGGCTGCGGGCGGAATCCTGCGTGCCGATCATCTTCCTTTCGGCCCTCGATGCCATCGCCGAGCGGGTGTCGGGCCTGGATCTCGGGGCCGACGACTACCTGCCCAAGCCCTTCAGTCCGAAGGAGCTTGAGGCCCGCATCGCCACCATCCTGCGCCGGGTGGGTCGGGGTTCCGCCAGCACCGAACCCCGTGAGATGCCTACGGGCAGTGGCGTGCTGCGGGTGGGCGATCTGGTGGTAGACACCAACCGCCGCCAGGTGACCCGTGACGGTGAGCGCATCGCCCTCACCTACACCGAGTTCAGCCTGCTGGAGCTGCTGTTCCGCGAGCCGGGCCGGGTGGTGCCCCGCGCCGAAATTCTCGAGCAGCTCTGGGGTTACCCCCCGCGACGGGCTGCCGACCTGCGGGTGGTGGATGTGTACGTGGCCCGTCTGCGGGGCAAGCTCGAGCCCGATCCCCGTAACCCCGAGCTGATCCTCACCGTGCGCGGCACCGGCTACGCCTCCCAGCGCATGGGCGACGCCGGCATGGCGGCTGTCGGCTGAGCTGAGCGCACTGGGCTGAGTTCCGTTAAGCCGTCCTGCAGGATGGCCTCCAGCTGAGACGCCTGCGCCCGTGTCGGATCTGCGCGAGACCCGCCTGGAGAAGGGCAAGGCCCTTGCCGCCCTAGGCCAGGGGCCCTACGCCCTGCGATTTGAGCCCAGCCACGGCACGGCTGAGCTGCAGGAGGCCCACGCCGACCTGGCCAATGGCGAGGAGCGCGATGTGGCGGTAGCGGTGGCCGGCCGGGTGATGACCCGGCGGGTGATGGGCAAGCTCGCCTTCTTCACCCTTGCCGATCAGCACGGCACCATTCAGCTGTTTATCGAGAAGGCCACCCTGGCCGCCTCGATGCCGGACGACCCTGAGGCTTTTGCCCACATCACCTCCCTGGTGGATGCCGGCGATCTGATTGGGGTGCAGGGCACTCTGCGCCGCACCGATCGGGGCGAGCTCTCGGTGAAGGTGAAGAACTGGCAGATGCTCAGCAAGAGCCTGCAGCCCCTGCCGGATAAGTGGCACGGCCTGGCCGATGTGGAGAAGCGCTACCGCCAGCGCTACCTCGATCTGATCGTGTCGCCCCACACCCGGGAAACGTTCCGGCGTCGGGCCCGGTTGGTGAGCGGCATGCGCCGCTGGCTGGATGAGCGGGGCTTCCTGGAGATCGAAACCCCGGTGCTGCAGAGCCAGCCTGGTGGTGCCGATGCTCGGCCCTTCGAAACGCACCACAACACGCTCGATCTGCCCCTCACCCTGCGCATCGCCACCGAGCTGCACCTCAAGCGGCTGGTGGTGGGCGGCTTTGAGCGGGTGTATGAGCTCGGGCGGATCTTCCGCAATGAGGGGGTGAGCACGCGCCACAACCCCGAATTCACCTCGGTGGAGATCTATCAGGCCTATGCCGATTACGGCGACATGATGGATCTCACCGAGCAACTGATTGCTCACCTGTGTGAGGAGGTGTGCGGCAGCACCCGCATCACCTACCAGGGCACCGAGATCGATCTCACTCCTCCCTGGCGTCGGGCCACCATGCACGAGCTGGTGCAGGAAGCCACCGGGCTTGATTTCACCCAGTTCACCAGCCGCCAGGAGGCTGCCGCCGCCATGGAGGCCCAGGGGCTGGAGGTGCCGGCGCTGGCCGATTCGGTGGGCCGTCTGCTGGTGGAGGCCTTTGAGCAGAAGGTGGAGGCGGATCTGATCCAGCCCACCTTTGTGATCGATTACCCGGTGGAGAACTCTCCCCTGGCGCGGCCCCACCGCAGCAAGCCCGGTTTGGTGGAGCGCTTCGAGCTGTTCATCGTGGGCCGCGAAACCGCCAACGCCTTCAGCGAACTGATCGACCCGGTGGATCAGCGCCAGCGGCTGGAGGCCCAGCAGGAGCGCAAGGCCGCGGGTGATCTGGAGGCCCAGGGGGTGGATGAAGACTTTCTCCATGCGCTGGAGGTGGGCATGCCCCCCACCGGTGGCCTGGGTATCGGCATTGATCGGCTGGTGATGCTGCTCACCGACAGCCCCTCGATCCGCGATGTGATCGCCTTCCCGCTGCTGCGCCCCGAGGCCCGTACCGCCCCTGCGGAGTAGGGATTCCGGCAGTCCAAGGCCCCTGGCCTGCAGTGGGATAATGGGTCGCAGTAGGCAATCACCCCCACCGGGGATCCGATTCCATGAGTGGTGAGCGCGTCGGTTTTCGCTTCCAGCACGCGGATGCGGTGGTGAAGCGCAACCCCCAGGGCCGCTCCCGCCGCGGTTGGGTGATGGAGCCGGTGGAGCAGACCACCAGCCGCGGCACCAAGATGCCCGCCTATCGGATTCGTTGGCGCGACAGTGAGCGTCCTGAGATCGTGCTCCAGCACATGCTGATCGCCGATCCTGATCCCACCCCGCCGCCGGAAGGGGTGAGCCTGGTGCCCCCCGCCCCCAAGAAGTGAGATTGCAGAAGCCTCGGCGTTCCCGGGGCTTGTTGCTGGTTACAGCTTCAGCAACTTGAGCCCGGCGTAACGCTCAAAATCCTGATCGAAGCTCACCAGCCGCCAGCCGTTCACGATCGAGAGGGCCGCTAGGTGGGCGTCGGTGCAGTGCTGGGGCTCCACGGTGCCTTTCCGCAGCAGGGCCTGGAACACATCCCAGCCATCGGTGGGTTCCCCCCCGAAGCCCACGCCGGGCTGCTCGCAGAAACGCTCAAGTACCTCACCGGCTGCAGCTGGGGTGAGCACCGCCTCGCCCATGACGCTCTCGCGGCAGAGCAACCGCACCAGGCCAAGTCCAGTCGCGGTGCAGAACACCACCCGTTCGCCGGCTTCCGTTTCCCAGTAGTGCCGCGCTCGCAGGTGCTGGGGATGGAGGGGCCAGCTGAGGGCCAGCCATACATTTAAATCGGGCAGATCAACGTTCACGGCCGGATCTTCAAGGCTCCAGCAGGCTGAACAGCCCCGCGTTGCTGAGCTGCTCGGCGGCGATGGCCAGGGGCCTGGGCTGCAAGGTGGGCAGGGCTTCAGCACTGCGGCTGTTGCCCTGGGATGTGGCGCTGGCGATCAGGCCCTCTTCCACATAGCGCTGCAGCAGCTGCTTCATCGACACGCCTTCGGTGGCTGCCCGCGCCTTGAGCCGGGCAAACAGCGAATCCGGCAGTTCGAGGCTGGTGCGCATGGCCGCACGTTAATGCGCATCTCCTTTGAGGCGATACACCAGCAAGCCGAGGTGTTCCTTCAGCGCGATGCTGCTGAGATACAGAAACTCCGCATCGGGTAGCAATCCCTTGAGGGCATTGCCCACGGTGGGCTGGCCGTAGTTGGCGCGGCTGGGCAGCTGGTAATCGCAGGCCACGGGCACCACCTCCAGCTGGGTGTGGCGCTGGAAGGTGGCCAGGGAGCGGGGCATGTGGAACGCGCTGGTCACCAGCAGAAGGCGCTTCCAGCCCCGTTGGCGCCCGAGCGCATCAACGGCTTTGGCCTCCTCGGCAGTGGTGCGGGAGCCGGGGTTGAGCAGGATCTTCTGGGCCGGTATGCCCAGCTCGATCGCCAGGTCCCGAGCCCAGTAGGCCTCCGGTGGGGCTGGGTCGTTGGCGGTGAAGCTCACCCGGCCGCCGCTGGTGAGCAGGAGGGGCGCCTTGCCCTGACGCAGTAGCCGCGCGCCCGTGAGCAGCCGGTCGCCGCCTTCGGCTACTTCCACGCCAGCCCTGGGCGCCAGTGCTGGCCGCAGCCCACCGCCGAGAATCACCACCGCATCGGCCTTGGGGATCACGGCGGGGGTGAGGGCGGCACTGCGTTCCTCCAGGCCCCAGATCAACTGGCGGCTGGTGAATGGCATGGCGAACAGCCAGATCAGCGCGACGCCGCAGCCCGAGAGCCAGGGCCCCCAGCGCCGCTTGCGCCCCCCCTGGCCCGCCAGTTGCAGCAGCAGACCAAGGCCCAGGGGATAGAGGGCCAGCGGCAGCAGCTTGCTCACCAGAAAGCCCATGGATCAGATCAGCTGCATCAGTGCTGGGCCTTCATCCGCTCCAGCTCCTGCTGGGCTTCGAAGGCGGCCCAGGCTTGCTCCAGGTCTGCCTCGTTGTTGGGCGGGCTGGCCGCTGCACGGGGGGTGTTGGCCAGGTCCTGCAGGGCGTTTTCCACGGCGTTGAACTGCTGGCCCAGATCCGCCAGCTGGTTCCAGCTGCGGCGGCCCTGCTCCATCAGCTCCCCCCCATGGGCTTCGGCGCGCTGGGCCAGCTCATCGGCGCCGGCGGCCCGGGCCCGCTCCACCCGCTGGCGCCAGGCGCGGATCTCCCCGGCTAGCTCCAATAGCCGTTGCCGCTGCTGTTCGGCCTGGCGCTGCAGCCGGCTGCGCTCGCCCACCAGCTGGGCCTGGCGGTCGCGGGCTTCCTGTTCCTGCAGCAGGGCCTGCTGGGCCGGGTTGTTGGCCAGAAACGCCTCCAGCTGGCGCTCCAGCCGTGCCTCCAGTTGCTCCAGCCAGTCGCCTGCCGCCACCGATTCAGCCCTCGGACCCGGCCGGTCGGGTGATCAGCGGCGCTTCGATTTCCTCCTGCAGGGGCGTGATCGCCGCTTCCCGCGAGCGCAGCAGCAGCTGGGTGAGCCGGGCGATGGCCCCCTCGCCCAGGTTCTGCTCGCTGATGCGATCGAAGGCGTTGCGATAGAGCTCCTCGAGCTCCTCGATCAGGCCCTCGCGTGTTTGCCGCATGGCGGCCCGCTGCTCCTCGCGGCTCATGGGGTGGCTTGCCTCTCGTGGGAGTCTCGCCCCACCAGCAGCTGCAGCGAAAGGTCGCCGGCGGGATCACTCCAGCGCCGGCTCACCCGCCAGCCGGCTGCGGCGGCCAGGGCTGCAAAGGCCGCGGGCGAATACTTCACGCTGTATTCGGTGATCAGCGCTTCGCCGGCGCTGAAGCCCCAGCGCTCGCCCGCCAGCTGCACCGTTTGTGCCGCTGTGCTCACCAGCGCCATGGCGATGCGGCTGCGCGTGGGCTGCCATTGGGCCTCGTAGCGGAACCGGGCCGGATCGAAATCTCCGTGCAGATCCCGGTTGAGCCGCACCAGCAGGTTTTTGGCGAACGCCGCCGACACGCCCGCGGCGTCGTTGTAAGCGGCCTCCAGCCGATTCACCGCCTTGGGCTGGTCGATGCCGATCAGCAGGGCTCCATCGGGGCCGAGCAGGCGGCGGAACTGGGCCAGCAGGCTGATCGCTTCGGTGGGGGTGAAGTTGCCGATCGAGCTGCCGGGGTAGAAGCCGATCCGCTGCCGGCCGCTGAGCAGCGGATGGGCCGGTAGCTCGGCCATGGCGCTGTAGTCGCAGCAGATGCCCAGCACCGGCACGCGCGGATGTTGGCCCTGCAGCCGTTGGCAGGCCTCACCCAGGTGCTCGGCGCTGATGTCAAGGGCGGCGTAGGCAGCCGGCTTGAGGGCCTCCAGCAACGGCCCCACCTTGCGGGCATTGCCAGCACCAAACTCCACCACCACCGCGTTGCCGGCATCGGGCAGGGCGGCAGCCATGGCGCCTGCTTGCCGTTCCAGCAGGGCCGTTTCGGTGCGGGTGAGGCTGTACTCGGGTTGCTCGCAGATCTGCTCGAACAGCCTGGAGCCCTCGGCGTCGTAGAGGAGCCAGGCCGGCAGCTGGCGCGGACTGCGGTGCATTCCCTCCACCACCAGTCGCCGCAGATCGGCGGGCTGAGGATGGAGATCGATCAGCTCGGCGCTGAGCAGGGTGTTCATCGCGCCAGCCGCAAACCGGCTGCCATCCAGCGACTCGCCGGTGGGAAGAAGTTCCGGTAGGTGGTCCGCCCGTGGCCGGGTGGGGTGAGGAAGCAGCTGCCGCGCAGCACCATCTGGGAGCTCATGAACTTGCCGTTGTATTCGCCCACGGCGCCGGCCGCCGGTTGGAAACCGGGATAGGGGCGGTAGGGGCTGGAGGTCCACTGCCACAGCACCCCGAAGCCATCCGCCAGCTGGGGGGCCATCAGTTCCCATTCGGCTTCGCTCGGCAGCCGGGCGCCGGCCCAGCGGGCGTAGGCGTCGGCCTCAAACCAGCTGAGGTGCCGCACCGGCGCCTGGGGATCACGGGGCCTGCGGCCAGCCAGGGTGAATGCATCGCCATCGCGCCAGTAGCGCGGCGCCTGCCAGTCCCGCGCCTGCACCACGGCCCAGCC
>CAIOXF010000027.1 GCA_903862155.1 uncultured cyanobacterium
GATCTCCAGGAGGAGCGCAAGGGGCCGCCGGCCGGCCAGGCCTTCAAAGACGGCACCCCCACCCAGGCGGCCATTGGCTTTGCCAAACGCTGCGGCATCGAGCCCGAGGCCCTGGAGGTGCGTGACACCCCCAAAGGCCCGTTCGTGTTCGCCTCGGTGCTGGAGCGGGGACGTGCCACCGCTGCGTTGCTGGCCGAGCTGATCCCGGCCTGGATCTCCAGCCTCCAGGGGCGACGTTTCATGCGCTGGGGTGCGGGCGAGAGCCGCTTCTCCCGCCCCGTGCGCTGGCTGGTGGCACTGCTGGATGCCGAGGTTGTGCCGGTTGTCCTCGACGGCTGCGACCCCCAGGTGGAGGCGGGGCGAACCAGCCGGGGCCATCGCCTGGCGGGTGAGGGTGTGGAGATCCCCGATGCCGCTGGCTATGCCCTAGCCCTGGCGGGTGTGGGGGTGCAGGTGAATCGCGAGATGCGCGGCGCTGCCATTCGCTGTGCTGTCGACACGGCGGCGGCAGCCCTGGGGGCCAGGCCGGATCTGCCTGAGGAGCTGTTTGAGGAGCTCACCGATCTGGTGGAGGCGCCCCTGCTGATCGAAGGCGAGGTGGCTGAGAACTACCTGTCGCTGCCGGCAGAGGTGCTCAGCACGGTGATGCGGGCTCACCAGCGCTACGTGCCCCTGTATCGCAGCGACAGCGAAGCCGATCCCCTGGCGCTTGATGCCCGCGCCACCCTGCTGCCCCGCTTCCTCTGCATCGGCAATGGCCTGCCGGAGGCCACAGACACCGTGCGCCGCGGCAACGAACGGGTGCTCAAGGCTCGGCTGGCTGACGCCGAGTTCTTCGTGCAGGCCGACCGGGCTACCCCGAGCATCGATCGCCGCGACCAGCTGGCCCGGGTCACCTTCGCCGAGGGTCTGGGTTCCCTCCTGGATCGCGTGGAGCGGCTGGAGTGGTGCACCGATGTACTGCTTCAGGAGCTGGGGCTCGATGGAGCTGTGGCGGACCACGCCCGCCGTGCAGCCCACCTGTGCAAGCACGATCTGGTGAGCCAGATGGTGGGCGAATTCCCCGAGCTCCAGGGGGTGATGGGCGGCAAATATCTGCTGGCCGAGGGAGAACCCCGCTCGGTTGCCCTGGCCGTGCTCGAGCACTACCTGCCCCGGGGAGCCGGCGACAGCCTCCCCAGTTCCCAGGCCGGCGCCGTGGTGGCCTTGGCCGAGCGACTGGAGTTGCTGCTCAGCATTTACGCCAAAGGCGAGCGCCCGAGCGGTTCTTCCGACCCCTATGCCCTGCGCCGGGCCGGCAACGGCGTGCTGCAGATCCTGTGGCACCACGGCTGGAGCCTGGATCTCCCCGACTTCGTTGCGCGTGCCACGAGCCATTGGGCCTCACTGTTGCCCCACTTCAAGGTGGATTCCCAGGCCCTCGCTGCAGAGCTCCTCGAGCTCATGCGCCAGCGCCTGGTGAGCCTGCTGGAGGAGCAGGGAGTGGATACGGATCTGGTACAGGCGGTGGCCGGCGACACCGTGGCTCCCGAGCGGGTGCTGGCCGATCCCTCCGATGCCCGTCAGCGTGCAGATCTGCTGGTGGCCCTGCGCCGCAGTGGTGAGCTGGTTGCCGTGCAGGCGGTGGTCACCCGGGCAGCCCGCCTCGCCGAGAAGGGTGATCTGGATGCCGCGGTGCTGGCTCCCGCTGGTGTGGTGGATCCGGCCCTGTTCGAGAAAACCAGCGAGGGCGCCATGCTCAAGGTGCTCCAGCAGCTGGAGCCGATTGCCCTGGGCAGCGGCACCGCGCGCTACGCGGAGCTGGCCAAGGCCCTGGCCGGCAGCGCCAGCACCCTGGCGGCCTTCTTCGATGGGGAGCAGAGCGTAATGGTGATGGCCGACGATGCGGCGATCCGCCGCAATCGCCTCAATTTGCTGGCCGTGCTGCGCAACCAGGCCGGTGTGCTTGCCGACTTCAGCCGCATCAGCGGCTGAGCGCAGGCATCAAAAAGCTCCGGTACCAGCTTGATCAGGGCTGGCACCGGGGGCGTTGCTGATCGCGTGATCAGGCCGGAGTGGCGATCAGGCCACGCCGGCTGGCTCGCGGGTTTCCTCGATGGTGGCCTGGGTGGCAGCCACAGCGGCGGCAGCGGCCTCTTTCTTCTCTTTGGAGGCGTTAATGCCGCCGCGGATGCTGCTCACGGCCAGCATGGCGTCGGCTTCCTCGGACGAGCGCACAGCACTGGGCACCGGCTTGTAGCCCTGGGGCGCCAGAGCATTGCCGCGCAGCACGGAACCCAGGGTGAGCAGTGTGAGCTTGAGCTGCTGCCAGGGGTTCATCATCACCACCCGCTTGTAGAGATAGCTATCGAAGGTGAGCTTCTGCACATCCTTGTCATCGCACATCTCCACGAAGGCTTCGCGTGCCGCGTCGTTGCGATAGAAGATGTTCTGCAGGATTTCCAGCACCTTGTAGGTGGCGCCGTACTGGCGATCCCACTTCTTCAGGTACTTCTTCAGATCAGCTTCGGTGGGGATCTTCTTGCCGCCCTGGCTGGCTTCTACGATCTGCTCGGCGCACATCCTGCCGCTCTTGGCCGCGAAGTAGATGCCTTCGCCGGAGCTTTTGGTCACATAGCCGGCGGCATCGCCCACGAGGGCCATGCGGCCCACGACCCGGCGCGGACGCGGATGCTCGGGAATGGGGTGGGCTTCTACCTTGATCACCTCACCGTTGAGGAGGCGCTTCTTGGCCCGCTCGCGGATGCCCACCTGCAGGCTCTTGATCAGGGCCTGGTTTTCCTGCATGGTGCCGGTGCCAACGGCCACGTGGTCGTACTTGGGGAACACCCAGGCGTAGAAGTCGGGGGAAACATCGGTCCCCACGTACATCTCGGCCAGATCTTCGTAGTACTTCATCTCTTCCGGCGGCAGCTTGATCCGCTCCTGGAAGGCGATGGCCACGTTGTAATCGCCGGCATCCATGGCCTTGGCCACGCGGCTGTTGGCGCCGTCGGCGCCGATGATCACGTCCACCTCCAGGCTCTTGGTATCGCCGGTGGCCTCACCGCCGCTGTAGTCGGAGTAGGTCAGGGTGTAGGGGCCCTGGCGGTTGGCGCCGGTGTCGATTTTGGTCACCAGACCATTCACCAGGTGGGCACCCAGTTCGGCGGCCCTGTTGCGCAGGAAGGCGTCCATCACCTCCCGGCGGCACATACCGATGTACTCGTTCTGGTTGTCGAGATGGATGTCCACCTCCC
Organism: uncultured cyanobacterium; assembly: GCA_903862155.1. GTDB lineage: Bacteria > Cyanobacteriota > Cyanobacteriia > PCC-6307 > Cyanobiaceae > UBA5018. The sequence continues at coordinate 3,240 of CAIOXF010000027.1, forward strand.
GGTTGGAGGGGGAGATCATCCGCATGTTGCGGACCTTGCGGTCGATGATCGATTCGGGCAGGTCGAACTCGCTCACCATGCAGAGCGGAATAGCGCCGCCGCAGGGTTTGGCGTTATCGAGCTTGCGTTCGAAGATCCAGGTTTCGATGCCGGCCTTGGCGAGCACCTCGGCGGCACAGGACCCGCTCGGGCCGCCACCCACCACTGCCACACGCAACATTGCGACGCCGCTCCAGCCAGGAAGGAAGAAGCTGGAAACTAACACTGTTAAGCAGGGTGTTGCCGGCCATTTCCCGCGCCACGCCTAGGATCGTCACCATTCCTGCCACCGGAGAGCCACCCCCGCGGTGATCACCGATCCCACCCCGGTGAACCCGGTGAAAGCAACTGGCAAGCGGCGGGGTCGGGGCGCCCTTCCCGTCGACGACATTCCTGTGGCGCTGCGCGCCACCCCGCGCTCCAGCCAGGGAAATCCGTGGTTGCGGAAGCTGGGGCTCGCAGGCGGTGTCCTGCTGCTGGTGGCCGTCGCCCTCGCCCTGGTGTTTCCCCAGCCCCTGCGGCGCTGGCTGGCGTCGCCGCCGGTGGCCGGTCTGGCGGCCAAGCCGGGTTTAGACGGCCGGTTGCTGGGGCACTTTCCCTACGCCGAGGCCCAGTCCAGCACGTTGGTGGAGATCGCCAGTGGCCACCGCCTCCAGAGCGATGCGGCCCGGGAGTTGGTGGCGATGCTCGATGCGGCCCGTGCCGACGGGGTGACCCTTGTGGTGCTCAGCGCCTTCCGCTCGATCGATGAGCAGAAAGGTCTGTTCTTTGATGTGAAATCCGAGCGCAACCAGTCGGCGGCGGAGCGGGCCCAGGTGAGTGCTCCCCCCGGCTATTCGGAGCACAGCACCGGTTATGCCGTGGATCTGGGGGATGGGGCCAATCCAGCCACCAATCTGTCCGAGAGCTTTGAGGGCACCGAAGCTTTTTCCTGGCTCCAGGCCCATGCCCATCGCTTTCACTTCACCCTCTCGTTCCCGCCCAACAACCCTCAGGGGGTGAGTTACGAGCCGTGGCACTGGCGCTTTGAAGGAACGGCAGAGGCCCTGAAGGTGTTTGAGGCCGCCGGACGCTTCGCCAAACGCTGAGCTATGGCCCTGCCCGAACTCCTCGCCCCCGCTGGCACCTGGGATGCCCTCCGCGCTGGCGTCGCCAATGGCGCCGATGCCGTGTATTTCGGCGTGGAGGCCTTCAACGCCCGCATGCGGGCGGCGAATTTCCGCCGCGAGGAGCTCCCCGAGCTCATGGACTGGCTGCACCGCCGCGGGGTGAAGGGCTTCCTCACCGTGAACGTGCTGGTGTTTCCCGACGAGCTCGAGGACGCGGCCCAACTGGTTCTTGAGGCCGCCGCTGCAGGCGTGGATGCCCTGATCGTGCAGGACATCGGCCTGGCCCGGTTGGCCCGGGCCCTCGCGCCGGAGCTGGCAATCCATGGGTCCACCCAGATGTCGATCACCAGCGCGGCGGGGGTGGCCCAGGCGGAGGCCCTGGGCTGTGAACGGGTGGTGTTGGCCCGTGAACTGACCCTGCGGGATCTGGGCCGCATCCAGCAGCAGCTCAGCCAGCGCGCCCTCACCATGCCCCTGGAAGTGTTCGTGCATGGGGCCCTGTGTGTGGCCTATTCGGGCCAGTGCCTCACCAGCGAAGCGCTTGGGCAGCGCAGTGCCAACCGCGGTGAATGCGCCCAGGCCTGCCGCCTTCCCTACCAATTGATCGTGGATGGGGAGGAGCGCGATCTCGGCGACCAGCGCTATCTGCTCTCCCCCCAGGACCTCGCGGCTTGGGAACTGTTGCCCCAGCTGGCGGAGCTCGGTATCGCCAGCCTCAAGATCGAGGGGCGCCTCAAGGATGCCAACTATGTGGCGGCGGTTACCGATGCCTACCGGCGCACCCTCGACAAATGCCTGGAGCAGGATCCGCGGCCGAGCCTGGAGCTGAGCTTCTCCCGTGGGCTCTCCCATGGCTGGCTGGAGGGCGTGAACCACCGCCGCCTGGTCCACGGGCGCTGGAGCAAGAAACGGGGGCCTCAGATCGGGGCCTTCGAAGGAACGGAGCGGGGTTGGTGGCTGCTGCGCACCCGCCGGGAGATCCGTCCGGGCCTGGGCTTGGTGTTTGAAGCTCCGGGTACCGATCCCCTGGTTCCGCCTGAGGAAATCGGTGGGCGAGTGATGGCCGTGGAGCGGCGGGATCGGAATCGGCTGGCGTTGCGTCTTGGGCCTGGCCGGATCGATTCCCGCACGCTTGCGGTGGGTTCTCCCTGCTGGCTCACCAGCGATCCGGCCTTGGAGAGTCAGTGGCGGCGGCAGGCCGTGGCCGCCACGCCGGAGCGCGAACGCAGCCTGCGCCTGGCCGTGGAGGGCCAGATCAATCAGCCCTTGGGGCTGAGCGTGCTGGAGGCCGATGGAGTGCACCTCCCGGAGTCTGTGGTGGTGCGGAGCGCCATGCCACTGGCGGCAGCCACCGGGGAAGGCCTGGGGCCGGAGCGCCTGGAGGCCCAGCTGGGCCGGCTGGGCGGCACCGGCTGGCGGCTGGATGGCCTCACAGTGAACGTGCCGCCGGGGCTGTTCCTGCCGGTGGCGGACCTGAACCGAATACGCCGCGAGCTGGTGGCGCTCCTGGCCGATCGGCTGGAGCAGAGAGCTGCTCTGGCCTCCCATGCACCTCCTCTTGCCCAGCCTCTGCCGATTCCAGCGGTGCTAACGGCCCTTGCCTCAGCCCCCACCCCGCCCCAGCCGGAGCGTCCCCAGCTGCATGTGCTGGTGCGCTCGCTGGAGCAACTCCAGGCCCTGCGTGGTCTGCCGGTGGCCTCCGTGATCGCCGAGCTCGAGCAGCCCCGCGACCTCCGTGAGGCCGTGGCCATGGGCCGCGGTTGCTGGCCCGGTGGCATCTGGCTAGCGGGGGCCCGCATCACCCGGCCCGATGAGGCCTGGAGCCTGGAACCCCTGGTCAAGGCCAACCCCGATGGCTACCTGGTGCGCAACGCCGACCAGCTGGAGCGGCTCAGTCCGCTGGCCCCCTGCGTTGGTGATTTCTCGCTGAACGTGGCGAACCCGCTTACGGCGGCCTGGTTCCTCAAGCACTGGGGCCTGCAGCGGCTCACCGCCAGCTACGACCTGGCCCTGTCCCAGTTGCTGCAGCTGGCTGACGACTGCCCCGTCGGATCCCTGGAGGTCACGGTGCACCAGCACATGCCCCTGTTCCACATGGAGCACTGCCTGTTCTGCGCCTTCCTCTCCGACGGCCACGACCACACCGACTGCGGCCGCCCTTGCGAACAGCACACCGTGACCCTGCGTGACCGCAGTGGCGCCGAACACCCATTGCGGGCCGATCTGGGCTGCCGCAACACCCTGTTCAACGGCCGGGCCCAAACCGCCGCTGAGGCCCTGCCCCAGCTGCACCGGGCGGGCATCCGACATCTGCGGGTGGAATTGCTTGATGAGACGGCCGATCAGGCCCGCCTGCGGGTGGAGCAATACCTGGCCGCATTGGAGGGCCGATTGAGTGGACGCGAGCTCTGGCGCAGTGAACGGCTGGAGAGTCGGCTGGGGGTCACCCGCGGCAGCCTCAAGCCGGGCCGCTGAATCCGCGCCGGGGAGTGCCGTAGAGTCGCAACTTGGCCTCCGGTTGATACCGGGTACCAGCCCGGTGGTGTTCCGCAGATTCGAGACGCTCAGATACGAGACGGTCTTCTGTCAGCCCGGCCGATACGAACCGGTTGTTTTTACTTCAAGGATTTCATCTGTATGAGCGGCGCACATCCCGGCACGCCGATTCGCAACATTGCGATCATTGCCCACGTCGACCACGGCAAAACCACCCTTGTCGACGCGCTGCTCGCCCAGTCGGGAATCTTCCGCGACAACGAGGCGGTGCCCACCTGCGTGATGGACTCCAACGACCTGGAGCGTGAGCGGGGCATCACCATCCTCTCCAAGAACACTGCGGTGGACTACGAGGGGATTCGCATCAACATCGTTGACACCCCTGGCCACGCCGACTTCGGCGGTGAGGTGGAGCGGGTGCTCGGTATGGTGGATGGCTGTCTGCTGATCGTGGACGCCAATGAGGGGCCCATGCCCCAGACCCGTTTCGTGCTGAAAAAGGCCCTGGAAAAGGGTCTGCGCCCGATCGTGTTCGTGAACAAGATCGACCGGGCCCGCGTCGATCCCGAGATCGCCGTCGACAAGGTGCTCGATCTGTTCCTTGAGCTCGGCGCTGACGATGACCAGTGCGACTTCCCCTACCTCTTCGGTAGTGGCATGGGCGGTTACGCCAAGCCCGACATGAAGACGGAGAGCGAGGACATGCGTCCACTCTTCGACGCGATCCTGCGCCATGTTCCGCCGCCGGTGGGTGATGCCCACAAACCGCTGCAGCTGCAGGTGACCACCCTCGACTACAGCGATTTCCTCGGCCGGATCATGATCGGCCGGATCCATAACGGCACCATCAAGGCCGGCCAGCCCGCTGCCCTCATCCGCGACGACGGCAGCATCAAGCGCGGCCGCATCTCCAAGCTGCTCGGCTTCCAGGGCCTGCAGCGTGTGGAAATCGAAGAGGCCAGCGCCGGCGACCTTGTGGCTGTGGCCGGTTTCGATGAGGTGAACATTGGCGAAACCATCGCCTGCCCCGACAACCCGGAGGCCCTGCCCCTGATCAAGGTGGACGAACCCACCCTGCAGATGACCTTCGTGGTGAACGATTCACCGTTCGCCGGCAAGGAAGGCAAGTTCGTGACCAGCCGCCAGGTGCGTGACCGCCTGCAGAAGGAGCTGCTCACCAACGTGGCCCTGCGTGTCGAAGACACCGATTCCCCCGACCGCTGGGCCGTGAGCGGCCGTGGTGAGCTCCACCTCGGCATCCTCATCGAAACCATGCGCCGCGAGGGCTATGAGTTCCAGGTGAGCCAGCCCCAGGTGATCTTCCGGAACATCGACGGCACGCCCCACGAGCCCTTCGAAACCCTGGTGCTCGATGTGCCCGAGGAATCGGTGGGTTCCTGCATCGAGAAGCTCGGCATCCGTAAAGCCGAGATGCAGAACATGGAGAACACCAACGACGGCCGCACCCAGCTGGAGTTTGTGGTTCCGTCGCGCGGTCTGATCGGTTTCCGTGGTGAGTTCATCCGCGCCACCCGCGGCGAGGGGATCATGAGCCACTCCTTCCTCGATTACCGCCCGATGCAGGGCGACTTCGAGACCCGTCGCAACGGTGTGCTGATCGCCTTCGAAGAGGGCACCGCCACCTTCTATGCCCTGAAGAACGCCGAGGACCGCGGCCAATTCTTCATCAGCCCTGGCACCAAGGTGTACAAGGGCATGCTGGTGGGTGAGAACAACCGCCCTCAGGATCTCGAGATCAACGTCTGCAAAACCAAGCAGCTCACCAACATGCGCTCCGCCGGCGCTGAGGAACTCGACACCCTGCAGGCCCCGATGCAGATGACCCTGGAGCGTGCTCTGGAGTACATCGGCCCCGACGAGATGCTCGAGGTGACCCCCGAGTCGATCCGTCTGCGCAAGCTGCCGGCCAAGAAGGCAGCCAAGCGCTGATCGCAGCGCGATGGCCCTGGGCTCTGAAGAGCAGGAGCTGATGGCCGACCCCCGCTTGGGGGAGGCCATTGCCCTGTTCAACAACGCCGAGTGGTATCCCTGCCACGACGGCTTTGAGGAGCTCTGGCACGAAACCGCCGGTCCGATGCGCCCGGTGTTGCAGGGCATCCTCCAGGTGGCGGTGGCCCATCTCCACCTGGAACGCGGCAATCTTCGGGGCGCCACGATCTTGCTGGGTGAAGGCCTGGGCCGGCTCCAGAACGCCGGGCCTGACGCCCTCGGCGTTGATCTTCAAGTCCTGCGCGATCAGGCCCAGGCCAGGCTTCAGGCCCTGCAGCACGGCGATGACCCGGAACGGCTCCCTTGCCCCGTTCTGCGGCCAGTGAACCGGCCCGGTGATGATCTGTAGATTGCAGGTTCCATGGGGATTCAGGGTTTGAGCTCGACGCCATCGAGGCCCGCCTGGCCCCTGGTGGCCCTGATCGCCCTGGCGATTGCTGGCGCTTCCCAGGCCCAAACCGTTGCACCTCCTAAGCCCCCGGAGGCTTCCGTTCCCGCCGAGCGGGTCAGCACCCTCACCACCGGGTTGGTCACGATCGAATCCGACCTCCAGCGCGCCGACAACAAGACCGGCGTGATTACGGCCACCGGCAACGTGCGCATTGTGTATCCGGATCAGCGCGTCGTGGCTACGGCACGCCAGGCCCAGTATTTCAGCCAGGAGGGACGCGTCATCCTGAGCGGCGATGTGGACATCGTGCAGACCGATGGCAATGCCATGCGGGCCGAACGGGTGATTTACGACGTGAACAGTGAGCGACTGGTCGCCCAGCCGTCCGCCGACCAGCAGGTGTTCAGCAAGGTGCGCATCCCGCCTTCCAGCGCGGCGCAATGAGTCTGAAACTCGAGCATGTGTCGCTCACCATCGCCGGGCGCCCGCTGGTGAACAACGTGTCATTAAACCTTGAGCCCGGCGAGGTGGTTGGGTTGCTCGGCCCCAATGGCGCTGGCAAGACCACCACCTTCAACCTGGTCACCGGCCTGCTCAAGCCCGATACGGGCCGTGTGGTGCTCGATGGCGAGCCGGTGGCCCACCTGGCGATGCCGCAGCGGGCCAGGCTCGGCATCGGCTACCTCCCTCAGGAAGCCAGCGTGTTCCGCCAGCTCACGGTGCGCGACAACCTGCGTCTCGCTCTGGAGGCCAGTCATGCTCCCCGGGCCCTGCGGCAGGAGCGCTTAGAGGCCCTGATTGAGGAGTTTCACCTCGAGCCCTTTCAGCATCGGCGCGGCTTTCAGCTCTCCGGTGGTGAGCGCCGCCGCTGTGAAGTGGCCCGCGCCCTGGCTGTGGGTCTGCAGGGCCCGCGCTACCTGCTCCTGGATGAACCGTTTGCTGGGGTAGATCCCCTGGCCGTGGCCGATCTGCAGCAATTGATCAACAGCCTGCGCCAGAGGGGCATGGGGGTGCTGATCACCGACCACAACGTGCGCGAGACCCTCGCGATCACCGATCGGGCCTACATCCTTAACGACGGTCAGATCCTGGCCTCCGGCAATTCCGAGGAGGTGGGTCACGATCCCTTGGTGCGCCGTTACTACCTCGGGGAGGGCTTCCAGCTGTGAACGCTGCTCGGCTGCACACGGTGCTCCTCGCGCCCCTGGCCCATCAGTGGCGGCGCATCCCGCTGCTGGATCGCTGGCTGCTGAGCGAATTGATCGGCCCCCTGCTCTTCGGCATTGCGGCGTTCACCGCCGTGTCGCTGTCTGTGGGTGTGGTGTTCGAGCTGGTGCGTCGGGTGGCTGAATCGGGCCTGCCGGTGTGGTCGGCGATGCAGGTGTTGGGCTATCGGCTCCCCGGCTTCCTGGTGCTCTCCTTCCCCATGGCCACGTTGATGGCCACCCTGCTGGCCTACAGCCGGCTCTCCGGCGGTAGTGAACTCACCGCCCTGCGCAGCATCGGCGTGAGCACGAGGCGCATGGTGGCCCCGGCCCTGGTGCTGGCCTTGGCGATGAGCGTGCTCACATTCATCTTCAACGACCTGATCGTGCCGCGGGCCAATCTTGAGGCTAATTACACGTTCGAACGCGGACTCGGCCGTTCCGTCACGGCTAGCCGCGGTGACTTCATTCTCTATCCCACCTTCGGGCAGATCGCCAAACCCGATGGCAGCAATGAACGTGATCTCACCCAGCTCTTCTACGCCCGCAAGTTTGAAGGCGGCGAGATGAAAGATGTGACGGTGCTTGATTTCACGCGCACGGGCCAACGGCAGATGCTCCAAGCCAACCGCGGCGTGTGGAATGACACCCAAGGGATGTGGGAATTTCTGGACGGCCGCATCACTAGCGTGGACACGGAGGGCGGTGGACTCACCACCACGGCCCGCTTTGATCGCTACCTCTATCCCCTCAGCAGCAACCCAATCCGGGTGGCCACGCTTCCCACGGATGCCAGCGTGATGACTGTGGCCCAGGCGCGCACGGCCGAACGGCTGCTCGCCCAGGCCGGCAATCAGCTTGAGGCCCGCCGCATGCGGGTGCGCATCAACGAGAAGTTCGCTTTCCCCGCTATTTGCCTTGTGTTCGGCCTGATTGGCAGCAGCCTCGGCGTGCGCCCCAACAACCGCACCAGCCGAAGCCAGGGCTTTGGCATCAGCGTGCTGCTGATCTTCGGGTATTACCTGATGTCGTTCATCTTCAGTTCGCTTGGGATCAAGGGCTCTCTGTTCCCCGTGGGTGCAGCCTGGCTGCCCGTTTTGATTGGTCTGACAGGGGGCCTCTTGCTACTGAGGCAAGCCAGCCGCTGAACTTTGGCCCCACACGGCAGACTGGGGCCTCCACACCTCTTTTGCTGATGCTGGGGCTGCCGCTCTCCGACGACCCCGTGATCGCCCTTGGGTTGCTGGCCTTTTCCGTGTTGCTCCTGGTGCTCCCCCTGGCCTTCTGGGCTGTGAGCGGAGGCCGGAGCCTGCCGGCGGTACGGCTGCTCGTGGGGGGGGCCAACCTGGCCCTCACCGCCCAACTTGTGTTGCGCTGGTGGGATTCGGGCCATTTCCCGATTAGCAACCTCTACGAATCGCTTTGTTTCCTGGCCTGGGGCTGCACCCTCACCCAGCTGCTGGTGGAGCGCTCCTGGCCTTCACCGCTGGTGCCAGCTGCCACCACACCAGTCGCCCTGGGCTGTGTCGCCTTCGCCAGCTTTGCCCTGCCCGATCGGCTCCAGGAAGCCTCGCCTCTGGTGCCGGCCCTCCGCTCCAGCTGGCTGGTGATGCACGTGAGCGTAATCATGCTCAGCTATGCCGCCCTGTTGGTTGGCTCCCTATTGTCCCTTGCTGTGCTGTTCACCGACCGCGGCAATGCCCTGCAGCTGCGCAGCAGTTCCATCGGGAGCGGCGCCTATCGCCAGGCCGCGTCTACCCCTGCGATAGCGTCCAGCGCTGCCTTCACCGCTGCCCTGGCCAGCCCCGAAGCTGCGGTTGGCGCGGGCGTCGCCACCCTTCAAGCCCCAGTGGCTCCTGCTCCCAGCCTGCGCCTCAGCAGCGAAACGATGGGCCTAGCCGAAAAGCTCGATTCCCTGAGCTACCGAACCATCACCGTGGGCTTTCTGCTGCTGTCGGTGGGACTCGTGAGTGGGGCCGTATGGGCGAATGAGGCCTGGGGCAGCTGGTGGAGCTGGGACCCGAAGGAAACCTGGGCCCTGATCTGCTGGCTTGTGTATGCCGCCTATCTGCACACCCGCCTGATCCGCGGCTGGCAAGGCCGTAAGCCGGCCATCGTGGCCAGCGTGGGACTGGTGGTGATCGCCGTTTGCTACATCGGCGTGAACCTCCTCGGCATCGGCCTGCATAGCTATGGCTGGTTCTTTGATTCCTGAGGGCACAACCGTATCCACATGAAAAAGGCCCCTCGTTGAGGGGCCTTTTTTGTTGCAGATCGAATGGCGATCAGGCAGGGCGCTTGCTGTCACGGATGCCCTGGATGGCGTTGGCGTAGTCGCTGGCGCCGAACACACCGGAGCCGCTCACGATGGCATTGGCACCGGCTTCGATCACCTTCCAGGCGTTGGCGGGCTTGATGCCGCCATCCACTTCGATCCAGGGATCCAGGCCTTTCTTATCGCACATACGGCGCAGATCGCGGATCTTCTGCACCTGGTTCTCGATGAAGCTTTGGCCGCCGAAACCGGGGTTCACGCTCATGATCAGCACGAGGTCGCACAGCTCCAGGCAGTACTCGAGGGTGTCGATCGGGGTGCTGGGGTTGAGCACGGCACCCGCCATCTTGCCCAGATCCTTGATCTGAGCCAGGTTGCGGTGGAGGTGGGGGCA
>CAIOXF010000028.1 GCA_903862155.1 uncultured cyanobacterium
CTGCCATCCGTTCGTTATTCAGTGATGTGGGCGCCGCCCACACCAGCGAGCCGAACACGGGCTCCCCGGCCATGCCGTGCTCCGCCTGCAGGGCCGCGCCGCCCAGCTCCAGCCGGTCCACCAGCTCCCAGCGCGGGCCCGTGGGCCCCTGGCGCCGGATCTCCAGCTGCGAGCGCCAGCAGCCGCCCTGCAGGGTTTCGCCGGCGGCACTGCGCCCCAGCCGCACCACCTCGGCCCCCAGATACGACGCACCCGCCGCCAGCTCCACCCGCGCCCGCTGTTCAAACAACCCGTCGGCGTAGAGCACCAGCTCCTGGGGCAGCCACTCCAGATCGGCGCCTTCGGCCACCTGCACGCCGAGCTCCTGCCTGGCCCAGCTGCCGGCCGGAGCCCGGCGGGAGCGCCCCACGGTGCCGTACACCTTCTGGGCCGCCACGCTGGTGAGCAGGGCCCGGCTGCCGGGTTCGAGCTCCAGGGTGAGAGACAGCCGATCGCCGCCCACCAGCCCACCGGCGGTGTGCAGCAGGGGCAGCTGCAGCCGGCCGTCGGGATCGGCGTAGCTGCGCAGCCACTTCAGGGGTGCCTCGGCCGCGGCCTGATGGCGGCAGGGCAGGCCCGGCGCCGCTGGCGGCTGCACCTGCAAACGCGCAGACGCCGCCCAGCCGAACTCCGTACGATCCCCCTGGCCGGTTCGGAGCACGGCAGCCGCTTGAGCACTCCCCACGCCGCCACCTGGCCTTTTGCCGCCTCAGTCTTTCGTATGTGCAGGGGCCGCTGGGGCCGGCTGGCCGCCTGGATGGCCGCCCTGGCTGTGGCAGCGCCGGCTGGTGCCGCCGAACGCATCGTGTTCCGCATCGGTGAGATCGAGCGCTCCGTGCAGGTGGCCGATCTGGCGGCCTTCGCCACCACCGGTGCGCTCACCCCGGATCTCAGGGCCTACCTGGGGCGGCTCAGCCCGGCGGATCGCCAAGCGTTCCGCACGGCCCTCACCCAAACGGCGCCCGTCAACGACGTGGCGGTGTCGACCTTTCTCGACACGCCGCTGGGCCAGGCCAGCCTGGAGCAGCTGGCCAAGGTGCTCGATCAGCCGCCGGCCATCACCAAGCCGGCCCTGGCCTCGGCCCTGCTCCTCGGCACCGCCAAGGCCGGCCGGCTGCGCCTGCTGGATGTGGTGCAGGCCTATCCGCTCCCCTCGCTCACGGTGAACGTGCCGGCGGTTGCGGCCCTGGTGCGGGAGCTCAGCCACCAGTTCAACCTCCAGAACCGCCTCTACCCGAAGCTGGCGGCCCTGGATGGCGGTGCTGCCACCCCTGACGCGGCCAGGGCGGCGGCCCTGGCGGCCCTGGCCCAGCCCGGATCCCAGCCCTACCGCTCCGAACCCTTCACCTTCCAGGCCCCCGGCCAGCAGAACGTCACGGCCCTGGCCCTGCTCCCCCAGGGCTCCACGAAGGTGCCCCTGGTGGTGCTGGCGCCCGGCCTCAACACCGATTTCAACGCGCTTCTCTATCTGGGGCGTCACCTGGCCTCCCATGGCTATGCCGTGGCGGCGCTCGATTTCCCCTTCACCAGCGCCAACGAGCTGCAGGCCGCGTTGAAGGGGTTGGCGGTGATCCCAGAGCCGAATGCCTGGGTCGGCCAACCCCAAACCGTGAGCGCCCTCATCGATGCGGTGCAGCAGCGCTGGGGCAGCGCGGTGGAGACGGGCAACGTGGGGGTGCTGGGCCAGTCGCTCGGGGGGTACACCGTGTTGGCCCTCGGCGGGGCCCGGCTTGACTGGCCAGCGCTGCAGCAGGCGTGCCGCGCCCTCGCCGATCCGAACCAGGTGGTGCTCAACCCGGCCGTGCTCTGGCAGTGCCAGGCCCCGAATCAGGTGGTGGCCACCCCAACCCTGGCCGATGGGCGGGTGCGGGCCGTGGTGGCGCTCAATCCCGTGGCCAGCCCGATCTTCAGTGCGGCCTCCATGGAGCAGGTGCAGGTGCCGCTACTGATGCTCGCCGGCACCAACGACATCTTTGCTCCGCCCGTGTCGCAGCAGCTGCGGCCGTTCACCGCGATGCAGCAGCCGGATCGGGTGCTCGGGTTGCTCGACCACGGCACCCACATTTCCTTCCTCAACGGCACCGCCCGCTTGCCCCGCTTCATCACCGGCCCGGATCGTTCCGTGGCTCACGACGCGCTGCGCAGCCTGGGGCTCGCCTTCTTCAACACCCATTTGCGGGGCGACAGCGTGATGCAGCAGTTGGTGCCCGCCACGGGCGGCGTGGTGGTGGGCCGCCAGCCCCTGCCCTTGCTGCTGCGCCGCCAGCTCGATGCCCAGCAACTGGAGCAGGTGGCGCCCGGTTCCAACAAGCTGCTCTGATGACCTTGATGCCCGCCCTGTTGTTGCCATGGCTGTAAGCCCGGAAGCCCTGGTGCTGGTGGGCCGCAGCTCGGGTATGCCTCCGGCCGGTGTGCCGTTGCTGGAGATGGCCCTCACCGCCGATGAGCGCACCCGGCTCAGGGGCCTGCGGCACAGCCGTTGCGGTCAGCCCCTGTTGCTCCAGCTCCCCCGCAGTCAGCCGCTGCAGCCGGGGGAGTGGTTGCACGCCGAAGCATCGCCCGCGGGCGGCCTCCCCTGGGTGCAGGTGGTGGCCGCACCCGAGCCCCTGCTGGTGGTGCGGGCCGCCGATGGGTTGGCCCTGCTGCAGGCGGCCTATCACCTGGGCAACCGCCATGTGGCGATGGAGATCCATGCCCAGGAGCTGCGGCTGCTGAACGATCCGGTGCTGGCCCATCTGCTGGAGCACCGGGGCCTGAGCCTCACCAGGATCGAAGCCCCGTTCCATCCCGAGACCGGCGCCTACGGCCATGCCCACGAACACAGCCACAGCGATGGGCACTGAAGCCCGGCTGCGGCTGTATCAGCTGGTGAGCCCGGCCCTGCCGGTGGGGGCCTTCAGCTACGCCGAGGGCCTGGAGGTGCTCGTGCAGCGGGGCCAGATGGGCAACGCCGCTGCCGTGCAGGGTTGGCTGGAGGCGGAGCTCAGCCGCGGCACGGTGCGGCTCGAGGCGGCGGCCCTGCCGGCGCTGATGGAGTTGCTGGCCGATTGGCAGCGCCACGAGCTGCTGGATCGCGATGGCTGGCTGCTGGCCCAGCGCGAATCCCCCGACGTGCGCGCCCAGATGCGCCAGATGGGGGGATCGCTGCTGCAGCTGCTGGCGGATCTGGGCTGGCCCCTGCCCGAGCCCACACCCCTCACCTGGCCGGCTGCTTTCGCCTGGGCCGGCTGCTGCCTGGAGATCGAGGCGCCCGCTCTGGTGGAGGCCTATCTCTACGGCTGGGCCGCCAACCAGCTCAGTGCCGCCGTGCGGCTGGTGCCGCTGGGCCCCACCGAAGCCCAGCGCCTGCAGCTCCAGCTGGCGCCCTTGATCAGTGCCCAGGCCCAGGAGCTGGCCGCGGCCGATCCCTGGCAGCTGTGGAGTGGTGGTGTGGGGGCTGGTCTGGCCCAGCTGGGCCAGGCGGAGCTCTACTCCCGCCTGTTCCGCTCATGAACCGAGGCCGTCGTCACGCCCTCCAGCTGCTGGTCGGTGCCGGCGCGGCCGCCCTGCTGCCGGCGGCCTGCCGGCGCCGCCCTGAGGTGGTGGGCCCGCCCAGCCTGGGGCTGCTGCAGTTCGTGCGCGCCGAGCCCCCCGATGCCACCCGTGACGGCTTC
>CAIOXF010000029.1 GCA_903862155.1 uncultured cyanobacterium
CGCCGCTGATCAGCACAAAGCAGCAAAGGCGCGGGCAGCTGGATCTGGTCAACAACAAGGCACGGTGGGGGTGCCCTTAGAGGACGCCCCCAGGCTGGCGAGCCAGCCCGTGTTGTCACCCCTCGGTGCGCCACACCTGATCGGCGGGGGTCCAGTCGCTCAGCTCGGAGGGCTGGAACCACAGACCGATCTCGAACTCGGCGGTTTCGGGAGCGTCGGAACCGTGGATCACGTTGCGGCCGATGTTGATGGCCAGATCACCGCGGATGGTGCCGGGCTCGGCCTCCAGGGGCTTGGTGGCACCGATCAGCTTGCGGGCGCTGGCGATCACGCCGTCGCCTTCCCACACCATGGCCACCACGGGGCCGGAAGTGATGAAGTCGACCAGGCCGGCGAAGAAGGGGCGCTCGCGGTGCACGCCGTAGTGGCTCTCGGCCAGCTCACGGCTGGGGGTGAGCTGCTTGAGGCCCACCAGCTTGAAGCCCTTGCGCTCAAAACGGCCGAGGATCTCGCCCACCAGGCCGCGCTGCACGCCATCGGGCTTGATGGCAATGAAAGTGCGTTCGGCAGCCATAAATACGAAAACGTTGGATCGGCGCCATCGTCCGCGCCGGCCCTACCGCTTGGCAAGCACGGGCCGCTCCGGCTCCCATCCCTAGATTTCAACCCAAACGCCTGCCGCCGCCGCGCCGATGGTGCTCGCCGAACCCACCGCTGCGGCACAGCCCTGCTGGACCCCCGCCGACAGCGCCGCGCTGTACGGCATCGACGCCTGGGGCGATCCTTACTTCGCGGTGAATGCCCGCGGGCACATCACCGTGCAGCCCCGCGGCGACCGGGGCGGCTCGCTGGATCTGGTGGAGCTGGTGCAGGGGCTGCAGGGCCGCAACCTGGGCCTACCCCTGCTGATCCGCTTCGACGACATCCTCGAAGACCGGCTGGAGCGGCTCAACGCCGCCTTTGAACGGGCGATCACGCAGTACGGCTACGCCGGGCGCTATCAGGGCGTGTTCCCGGTGAAGTGCAACCAGCAGCGCCATGTGGTGGAGCAGCTGGCCGAAAGCGGACGGCGCTGGCACTTCGGCCTGGAGGCCGGCAGCAAGGCCGAGCTGCTGATCGCGCTGTCGCTGGTGGACGATCCCGAGGCGCTGCTGATCTGCAACGGCTACAAGGATCAGCGCTACATCGAAACCGCGATCCTGGCCCGCCGACTCGGCCGCCAGCCGGTGGTGGTGATTGAGCAGCCCGATGAGGTGGGGCGGATCATCCAGGCCAGCCGCGAGCTGGGCGCCGCCCCGTTCATCGGCATCCGCGCCAAGCTCGCCAGCCGCAGCACCGGCCGCTGGGGCAGCTCGGTGGGCGAGCGGGCCAAGTTCGGCCTGGCCATCCCCGATGTGCTCGCCACCGTGGAGGCCCTGCGCGAAGCCGGCCTTCTCGGTGATCTGCGCCTCCTGCACTTCCACGTGGGCAGCCAGATCAACGACATCGCGGTGCTCAAAGACGCGATTCAGGAAGCGGGCCAGATCTACGGACAGCTGTGCCAGCTGGGCGCACCGATGGGGTTCCTCGATGTGGGCGGCGGCCTGGGGATCGACTACGACGGCAGCCGCACCGCCACCGCCGCCTCCACCAACTACTCGCTGCAGAACTACGCCAACGACGTGGTGGCCACGGTGCGCGAATGCTGCGAGCCCCTCGGCATCCCCGTGCCCACCCTGGTGAGCGAGAGCGGGCGCGCCATCGCCAGCCACTTCTCGGTGCTCGTGTTCGACGTACTCGGCAGCGGCGGGGTGCCTGGCCGGGTGCCGCCACTGGGCGAAAACGAACCGCTGATCGTGCGCAACCTGCGCGACACCCTCGCCGGCATCAATGCCCTCAATCCTTCCTCGCTGGGCGGCCCGTCCGAACCGGCCGGCGAGCGCCTGGTGGACCGGCTTCAGGAGGCCTGGAACGACGCACTCAAGTTCAAGGAAGATGCGCTGTCGGCCTTCCGCCTCGGCTACTTGGGCCTGCCGGAGCGGGCCATGGCTGAGCAGCTCACCTGGGCCTGCGCCGAAGCCATCGTGGAACGGCTACCGGCCAGTGGCGTTCCTGAAGATCTCCAAGCCCTGCGAGCCGCACTGGCCGGCACCTATTACGCGAACCTCTCGATCTTCCGCTCCGCCCCCGACACCTGGGCCATCGATCAGCTGTTCCCGGTGATGCCGATCCACCGGCTCGATGAGCAGCCCACCCGGCTCGGCAGCTTCGCTGACCTCACCTGCGACTCCGACGGCAAGCTGGCGCGCTTCATCGGCCATGGCCATGCCAAGCCCCTGCTCGAACTCCACCCCCTACGCGAGGGCGAGCCGTATTGGATCGGGATGTTCCTGGGCGGTGCGTACCAGGAAGTGATGGGCAACCTGCACAACTTGTTCGGCAGCACCAATGCGGTGCACATCCGGCTGGCTCCAGGCGGCGGCTATCAGGTGGATCACGTGGTGCGCGGCGACACCAACGCCGAAGTGCTGCGGGCCATGGAGCACGACCCGGAACTGCTGCTGGAGCGGCTGCGGGTGGCGAGCGAAGCGGCGATTCAACGTGGTGACCTACGCATCAGCGACGTGCGCCGTCTGATGGATCACCTGGAAACCAGCCTGCGCCAGACCACCTACCTGCAGGCCTGAGCCAGGTAGGGCGTGCGTCGACCTCGTCGATCTGAGACACCGCACACCAGACCCAATCCCCCTGAGATGGCTCCTGGGCCAAGCCATCCGGCTGCGCAGATCACCGGCACCGCTGATGGCCGTGGCGATGCCCAGGATCTCCAGCAGGGTCTGATCCGAGCAGGAGGGCGCCGTGGGCGACAACCCATCGGTGCAGGACCTGGTCAACGAACATCTCCAGTCCCGTATCGATCGCCATGGCGACGGCAGGTGATGCTGCCCCCACTGGCGAGTGGGCAAGCGGGTGATTCAGGGCGAATCAATTCGCACAAAAACTCACGCCCATGCCCAACCTCTCGGTGGGCATGGGCAACTCATCGGGGTTGAAGGAGTCA
This sequence comes from uncultured cyanobacterium, assembly GCA_903862155.1. GTDB lineage: Bacteria > Cyanobacteriota > Cyanobacteriia > PCC-6307 > Cyanobiaceae > UBA5018. Next base: position 3,041 of record CAIOXF010000029.1, read on the forward strand.
GCAGCAACTGCCGCCATGGCACGCATCGGCATCGGGCGCTCCATGCCATCGAGGCGTAGCTCCAAGGGAGCAACGCGGCTAAAGCCGGCCATTGAAGCCAGCTCAAGGGCTTGCGTGCGGGCATCAGCAAAGGCGTCGCGCAACAGCTGACGGCGTGCAGTGGCATCACCCCTGGGGTCGGCCTGGGTGCTCACTGGCGCAAGCCGCACACCCGGCAGCTTGCCAACGTCGCGCACCAGCGATTGGAGCCTTGCAGGCAGCAGCTGCCCACTCACCTGGAGACTGGCCTGAGTGGAAGCCGGGCGATTGCGATCGGCGGGGCGCGTCCAGGTGCTGGGCGAGGTGACCCGCAGATCCTGCCCATCCAGGCGTTGAAGAGCTGAGCGCACAGCCGCCAACCGCTGCTGCAGAGCCGCAAGGGCGGCATCGGAATCGGGGGCTTCAGCCTCCAGGCCCAGGGAGAAGCCAATCCGGCTGGTGCTGCGCTTGAGCAGGGCTGTGCCGCGGGTTTCGATCAGGGCCCCATCGCAGCGGAGCTGCACCTGGGCTTCTGCTGCCGTCGCGGGTGGGAACGGCATCCCAAGCAGAGCGGTACAAGCCGCCAGCAGGGGCAACAGGCGATGGCAGCGCGTCATGGGCCAGCGTGAACAGGCAGATCACCAGCTTGCCCAGCCCTGGCGCATTCAGCCCCGAGCCTCCACGCCGAACATCTCGGTGACATCCAAACCCTTGATCTCCTGCAACCCAAAGCTGCGCAATGAGCTAGCCGAGGACAATCGGATTGAGGGCTTCGCAAATTCTGAGCAGGATCCGCAGCCTGCTGGCCGATTGGCTGCGCTGAAGCTGGGCATTGATTAGGGCTGGAGCTGGGGTGCCGAGGAGGATGAATCCCGAGCTGCCTGCTCGATAGCCCGAACTGGCAACCATGAGCCAGCCACTTCTCCATCAACGACTGCGCGTAGTCGACGGAGGATCTGTTCGTCATCCAGTGGATCCCCACCAGACGAAAGCTGATCTTCAAGACGAAGCGCGGGCTCAAGACCAACCCTTGGCCTCAGGGCAACGGCACTCGCCAGCGCAGGCTCGAGGGTACGGAGCATGAGCAGTGCAAGGGCTGCAGTTGCAGGATCAGGGTCTTGCCAGAGGGCCTCGAGCACCCCGGGAAGCGGCGGCAACTTGAACTGAAGATCACCGAGACCAACCACAGGATCGGGCACAGACCAGGCCATCCCGCGCTGCTGAACTGACGCAACGACAGCTTTTGGAACCCATTGGGCAAGGAAGGCCCAATCCCGCAGAAGCGGAGACTCAGGATCCGCAGACTGGGTGGCACGAAGCAGTACGACTGCCACACTGATTAGCTGCTGGTCCAGAGCATTAACAACCAATCGATAGAGGATGTCCCCATCCGAAGCATTCAGCAATGATGCCCTAGACTCCAACAGCAATTTAAAGACCTTGAGCTCTCGCTCAAGCACAAGAGACGACGCAAGCTGCAGATCCAGGTATTGACCAATCAGACCCTTCCAATACTCCTCAGACAAGCCACTCTCCCGACGGATCTCTTCAAGCCGCCTCCGCTGGCGAGATGTCAACGAACGCAAAGAGTCTTGATCATCAGGCAACCCTTCAAAGAACTCCGAGAGCTTTTCCCTCGCAGCCTCTAGCCGGAGCTCACGACTTTCAAGCCTGGAAGCATCCAGCGCAAGGATCTCAGGATCATCATTGGCGAGGTCACGGATCACCGCAAAGTGATCATCAGCAGTTAACCCGAGTGAACTACGCAGCTCCTCCAATTGCAGCAAAGCCTGAGGCTTATCAACACGCCCGCAGCTGATCAGATCGGCCACCACCTCGCGATACACCCTTAAGCAATTCACCTTCCGCTGCTGGGGCAAAACCTTGGCCAGGGCAAAGATCTCGTCGCATGAGAGCTCGTTGATGGTTCGTCCATCAAGCACGGAAATCAGCTCTTGCTCAAGGGGCAACAACTGCTTGCGAAGACTCGCGCTAGCACTCTCGCGCTGGTAAGTACGACGATCGCGTTGCCAAGCCCAAAGCAACCAAGTCACGGATGTGACCAGCACGATCGTGCGCACCAGCTGGCCACCAACACCGCCGAAAGCACCAAGCGTGGGATCTGCATACGCGAAGAAGATATTCACCGCAACACATGTGGCCAGCAAACGCGTGCGATGCTGAGCCCAATCTTCTGCTCCCGAGCGGCCTGCCTGCCCAAGCGATACAGCCATCGTCCGCTCCACCTCCCTGAACAGGAGATAAGAGACAGTCCCTGCCAATGACAGCAACAGTGGAATGGAAACTAAACGAGGAAGATTCATGGCGAGCAGGCAATGACTAGCAAGGAGTTCTTGACCCGGTAAACTGGATAATCTCTTCCCGAAACATCGAAAGGGGGTTCAAAGGACAACGTACTGAAAACGATCAAAAAGAGCTTCCCGGCCTGCTGGTTGCACTACCACTGAAATCGGGAGGCAACACTGGAGCCTCGAGAGGTGCGTTCAAACTTCCGGAAGGCGAGGGACTTGGGGTGTGATCCTCCTGTTGCCGATCAGCAGAAACCCGCGAACCACTCGACCTTGCTCCCCCGTGACGGGGGGCGGAAGACAATGGCGTCCGGCCACTCGGCGGGGATGCCATGGTGCCTTCAGGCAAACCCAGCCGACGAAGATTGTCCTGCAATTGCAGCTCTAGGGGAGTTGGCAAGACTGGCGCATGGGGAGGTGCGCCCGGAACCAATGGCTTCTGTGGATGAAAAAAGGCCAGTGGCTTACCAATTCGCTCCCAGACGTGCTGGTCGTACGCCCAGTGACGTGCCGAAAAATAGGATGGATTTCCGTCACCTTGAGCCTGCATGATGAGGAAGAAAGCCAAAACAATCCCCGGATAGGAGTACCAAGCCCAGGACAATCCGCGCTTACCAGCCAAAGAGTTCCAGTACGAGCGCTCTGAATCAATATCAATACAGGGACTCTGACAAGCCACACAAGCGCTTTGCTCCTTTCCATGGCCGTCCACCGTACGGCACATCGACTGAGTAATCTTTATCCCCGTGTCTGTATGTGCTGCTCCCCCTAAATAAGATCTGGGGCCAATAAGAATGGATTGCACGGGGGCCATTGGGCAGAAGTATTGACACCAGGCCTTGCCCCCATAGGCCCAACCCACCGCAACAGCAGCAAGCACCGTAACGAGCAGGAAAAGGCCAAGAGCGATCGGATTCCCGTTAACAACCAACAACCGGAGCGTGAGACCCGCAATAAACAACGACCACTGGAGTTTGATGTGATTTTTTGCCAGCCAGGAATCTGGAAGCACTTTGGCTACATTCGGGCGACCCTTAACCATGACGAGTCGCTGTTTTCCCAGAGCGCGGAACAACTGGGAGGCAAATGCCAATGGACACAAGCGACGCCACAACTCATGGCTCAAGACGAAGATCACCAGCACCCCCAAAGGGACAACGAGCCCCCAGAAGATCAGAGGCCCATCATGATCGCTATATTGAGTACCAAGATGATCACCGATCAGCCTTGCTGAAATCACATCTGGAGCGAATCCAGGCGCGAGCAAGGATAGGATGAGATAAAACCAGCCAGCTATCAGTAGCCACCTGGCAACGTGAGCAACTCGTTCGGGCGCAAGAGAAAACGCACGCATCGCCTCAACTTGCAGAGAAGTCGAACCTAGCATCTTAACCCCAAGAGTCAAGACGCCTGGATCTTAAATTATTGCCTTGCGGATTATAAGCAGTTAAGAGCAATCAAAGCCCGCGACCGGCACGCTCCCAGGCACAAAGATGCATTCTCCCTACTCGAGCAGACAATGGCAATCGTTGACCTCCGGATCCGTCAACGACAAAATCTCTTTCTCACTGCCATCGACACCCCTCCCGGCCGTCCATACCTTGGCGGCGCCCAGATCCCATCAAGGGATGGATAGGGGCGAAAGTTTACTGCATAGAGATTTTCAACGCAGCTTGCAATCAACCATCCATACTGAGCATTGCCATCCTGCGAACCGGTCGACCTGTTCGCCCCCTTGGACCTGGCATACGTCGAAACAATGACAGCATTTTTTAACCTGATTGCATTGTTATTCCAAAAAGATTCAGCCTCGTCGTTATTGATTGCAACTACCCAATCGCCACTGGCGTTGGCAGGATCGGAGGCAGGGACAGATGCGCCCCATAGATACTTCGTCGCCTCAGCATATCCCCAGCGCGGAGCAGCTGGGGTATCACGACAGACATAGAACGCCAGCGCCTCTACCGGTGTTTTTGGCGTTATCGCCACCCATTGGGCGCGATGGCTACGGCGGTGCACGCGGGGACGATAGGCAAGCTTCTTGTGCTCGCAATCCAAACTCAAACTGCCAACACGGATCAGCTTATTGCCGGATTTTATATCCACTCGATAGCCAAGACTGCCGTCTTCGTTCAGCTTACGGCTCAGCAGGTCGACCCACTTGATCGACTTGCTTGCTGGATCAGTGCCAACGGGAAAACGTTGTTGATCTACAACTCCAGATTCAGCCGCCATATTCCCACTGGCAGCCTGACTCGCCTCAGCCAATTGTTGCGGATCAGAATTGTCTTCATGCTTCGGGCTGAAGCCTTCTGAGCTCTGGGATTGGAAAAGCTCAGCACCCAACGTGGACGGCCCGACACTGGCAAAACCGCAAGCAATAAAGCTTGCGACCAGTGTGACCTTGGCAATGCCACTGGTGCGCATTGGCAACAATGAAGATGGCAAATTCTATATGGGTTAAACCGGCTTGTCTCGCCAGGGGACTCATCCCCTCCGTTATCCATCTCCAGAGCCCTGAGCCAGGCTCACACGGAGTTCGGTGCGAGCCTGGCTCAGGGCGCCATCGAGGGCAGCGCCATCGCGGCCGCCGGCCTGGGCCAGGTTGGGGCGACCGCCGCCGCCGCCGCCGCAGAGCTTGGCAATGCCGCCGATGAACTTGCCGGCCTGCTGGCCTGCCGCGATCACCGCCTTGCCGAAGGCGGCCACCAGGATCACCTTGCCGGTATCGGCGGGATCCGGCAGACCGCCAAGCACCACGGCCGAGCCGTCACCCAGCTGACCGACCAGCCCCTGGGCTGCGCTCTGGAGCCCAGCTCCCTCCACGCCATCCAGGCGAGCCACCAAAACCTGGCATTCACCAACAGCTTCAGCTTTCGCGGCCAGCGCGGCCGCTTTGGCCACGGCCAGCTCCTCGCGGGCTGCGGCCAGGGCCTTGCCGGTGGCCTTGAGCTCGTCCTGCAGAGCCGCTACGCGGTCCACGATCTCGGCGGGTTGGGCCTTGAATCGCTCACCCAGCTGCTTCACCACCGCGTCGCGCTCATTGAGATAGGCCAGCACCGCAGGGCCAGCCACCGCTTCGATGCGGCGGATGCCGGCGGCCACGCCACTCTCACTCACGATCTTGAACAGTCCGATCTCAGCGGTGTTGGCCACGTGGGTGCCGCCGCAGAGCTCCATCGACACGCCGGGCACATCCACCACCCGCACCACATCGGCGTACTTCTCGCCGAACATCGCCACGGCACCGGCGGCCTTGGCCTTCTCGATCGCCATCGACCGCACCTCCAGGGTGTGGGCTTCGGCGATCCAGCCGTTGATCAGGATTTCGATCTGCTCCAGCTCGGCCGGCGTTACGGAGCGGGGGCAGTGGAAGTCGAAGCGCAGGCGATCAAAATCCACGAGCGAACCGGCCTGGCCGATACCTGGATCCACCACCTGCTTGAGGGCTGCCTGCAGCAGGTGCGTAGCGGTGTGGTTCGCCTGCGCGCGACGGCGGCAGGCGCGATCCACCTGGGCGTTGAGCAGATCACCCACCGAAAGGCTGCCCCGCTCGATCCGGCCGCTGTGCACAAACACGCTGCGGTTGCGGCTGACGCCCTCAATCGTCACGATCACGCCGTCTCCTGAGAGCACGCCGCGGTCGCCGATCTGGCCGCCTCCCTCGCCATAAAAGGGCGTCACGTCGAGCACCAGCTGCACGCTGTCGCCGGCCGTCGCCCGCTCCGCTGGCTCACCGTTCACCACCAGCGCCAGCACGCAACTGGGGTGCTCAAGGGCCTCATAGCCCTTAAACGCGGTGGCATCAAGATCTGCCGCCATCTGCTCGATCGCGCCCTGCAGGGTGAGATCGATGCTCACCGCCGCAGCCTTGGCCCGCTGGCGCTGCTCCTCCATCGCTGCTTCGAAGCCCGCCAGATCCACCGTGAGACCGTGCTCCTCGGCGATCTCCTCGGTGAGCTCCAGCGGGAAGCCGTAGGTGTCGTAGAGCTCGAACGCCTGCTCGCCGGAGATTTGTGGGGGCTTCGCCGCCAGCACATCGGCCAGGAGCTTCTCCCCGCGCTCCAGGGTTTCCAGGAAGCGGGCTTCTTCGCGCTGGAGCTCCGCCAGGATCACTTCGCGCCGCTCCCCCAGCTGCGGGTAGGCGCGCTGCATCAGCGCGATCGACGCCTCACCCATCGCCGTGAGGAAGGGCTTGTCGATGCCGAGAAGACGTCCGTGGCGCACCACGCGGCGTAGCAACCGGCGCAGGATGTAGCCGCGGCCCAGGTTGCTAGCGGTGACGCCATCGCAGATCAATTGGGTGATGGCACGGCTGTGGTCGCCGATCACC
>CAIOXF010000030.1 GCA_903862155.1 uncultured cyanobacterium
CGGATCTCATCGGCGGCGGCGCGCTCCAGGGCGTCGAGCTGCTCGGTGAGCTGCTGCAGGGACACGGTGGCGCTCACGGCTGCCTCTGGCTCGGGGGCAAGGGGGAGACTGTACGGATCAGCCCTCTGCTGCTGCCATGGCGCCTCTCAAGATCCTGATCAGCAACGACGACGGGGTCTTCGCCGAGGGCATCCGCACCCTGGCGGCTGCCGCCGTGGCCCGCGGGCATCACGTGACCGTGGTGTGTCCCGACCAGGAGCGCTCCGCCACCGGCCACGGCCTCACCCTGCAAACCCCCATCCGCGCCGAGCGGGCCGACGAGCTGTTCGCCGATGGGGTGCATGCCTGGGCCTGCAGTGGCACCCCCAGTGACTGCGTGAAGCTCGCGCTGTTTTCGATCCTTGAGGAGTGGCCTGATCTGGTGCTCTCCGGCATCAACCACGGCCCCAACCTTGGCACCGACGTGCTCTATTCCGGCACGGTGAGTGCGGCGATGGAGGGCACGATCGAGGGGCTCCATGCCCTGGCGGTGAGCAGCGCCGATTTCCAGTGGCGCCACTTCGCTCCGGCAGCTGAGCTGGCCCTGGATGTGGCCGAGCGGATGTTGGTGGAGGGCTGGCCGCGCAACACCCTGCTGAATCTCAACGTGCCCCCCCTGCCGGCTGAGGAGATCGGCCCGCTGCGTTGGTGCCGTACGGCCGTGCGGCGCTACACCGACCAGTTCGACAAGCGCGTGGATCCTCGCGGCCGCACCTATTACTGGCTGGCCGGTGAGGTGGCCAACGATCTGGAGGCCGAGGTGTCGGGGCCGTCGGAGTGGCCTACCGATGTGGCCCATGTGAACGGGGGCGGCGCTTCGCTCACACCGCTGCAACCGGAGATCTTCTGGCGGGGCGACTGCACCACCCTGCCGGCGCTGGGCTGATCAGCTGGCCCCGCTGCTGGTGCGGTAGATGCGCTGCAGCAACCAGAGGCTGATCCACAGGCCGATCATGTGGGCGAACAGCACCTGGGTGTTGCTCAACACCGAGAGCATCTCCAGGGAGGTGATCGGGTAGTTGGTGATGCGGCCGCCGGGGGTGGTCATCACGCCCCCGAAGGCGAAACCGGCCTGCATCGAGGCCTGGAAAAACAGGCTGCCCGCCAGCGATTGATAGCCCACCACGGCCAGGGTGGCGCCCACCAGGTCGGCCAGGATGCCGCGCTTGATCAGCCGTGCCGTTTCCCCTTTGCTGGGGCGCACCGGGCTGGCCAGGGCCCGGCCGCAGCGGATCAGCAGGCCGCTCTGCCAGATGCTCCAGAGCAGCACGAAGAAGGCGAAGGTGGTGAGCGAGAGGCCGGGCCCCAGGCCCAGGGCCTTGTCGGCGCGCGCGGTGATCTGGCCGCCGATGTTGTTGAACAGCAGCACGCCCAGCACCACCACGGCCAGCACCACCTGGGCCCAGAGGCGGATCCAGCTCATGCGCCGCAGGGCTGCCGAGATGAGCTGAAGGTCGAGCCGATCGGCCATGGCGGCCCCATCACTGGTTCCAAGTTGCCACGCCCCCCAGGCCGTGCCAGGTGGGGTGGGAGGATCCGCTTTACAGCCCGTTGTCCAGGCCGA
>CAIOXF010000031.1 GCA_903862155.1 uncultured cyanobacterium
CAACCGCCGCGTGCTCCCTTCGATCAGTCGCACCCCTGAAGTTCTGCCCCGCAGCCTGCTGGGGGTGGTGGATCAGGTGCGCCGCCAGCTGGATCCGGAGGCGGAAGCCAATGTGGTGGCCGGCTTCAGACGTCGGCGCGACTCCACGTTGGTGTCGCTGCGGATCCTGCTCTTGCTGATCCTTGTGCCTGTGTTGGTGCAGCAGGTGAGCCGCACCTACATTGTGTCGCCCCTGGTGGATCGGTTTGCGCCGGAGAGCGCTTTCCTCACCTACCCCAAGCCCCACCTCGAAGAGAAGGCGGTGGAGAAGCTGCGGGTGTTCCAGGCCGAGATTGAATTCGATGCACTCCTTAAGGGTGAAGCCCTGCCCACACGGGAGGAACTCCAGGCTCGGCTGGCCGATCGGGCCCAGGAGCTCAAGGATGAGGCGGATATGGAGAGCACGCACGCCATCAAGAACGTGCTCTCCGACGTGTGCGGCCTGATCGGTTTTGTGCTGGTTGGTTTGTTCGGGCGGCGGGATCTGCAGGTGCTGCGGGGCTTTCTCGACGAACTGATTTACGGACTCAGTGACAGCGCCAAGGCCTTCGCGATCATCCTGTTCACTGACATCTTCGTGGGCTTCCATAGCCCAGAAGGTTGGACCGTGCTGCTTGATGGCGTCGCACACCACCTAGGCATTCCAGCCCGGGAAAACTTCATCATGCTGTTTATTGCCACCTTCCCGGTGGTGCTGGCCACGATCTTCAAGTACTGGATCTTCCGCTATCTCAACCGCGTGTCTCCCTCTTCCGTGGCGACCCTGCGCAACATGAACGGTGGCGGCTGAGCCGCTGCCCCTGGTTCAGCTGGTGCTGGGTCCGGCGCGGAGTGGCAAGAGCCGCTGGGCCGAGCACCTGGCGGCTGTCTCCGGCCTCGATGTTGTGTATGTGGCTACCGGGCCGGATCTCCCAAGCGATGGGGCCTGGCAAGAGCGGCTCGAACGCCATCGCCTCCGGCGGCCGTCCCACTGGGGCACCCTCGAGGTGTCCGATCCTGTTGCCCTGGGTTCAAGCCTTCGCAGGCTCAGCCATCGCGAAGTGGCCCTCGTGGATTCCCTCGGCTCCTGGGTGGCTGGCGGTCTTGATCTGGATGCCGCCCGCTGGGAGCAGCTCTGCCAGGGGTTGCTTGTTGATCTCGATCAGCTGCGCTGCGGCCTGATCCTGGTGAGTGAGCAAACCGGATGGGGGGTGGTGCCCCCCACCGCCATTGGCGGTGTCTTCCGCGACAGGCTGGGCACGATCGAGCGCCTGCTCGTGGCCCGGGCCTCTGTGAGCTGGTTGGTGGTGGCCGGACGGGCCCTCAACCTCACGGCCGTCGGCCAGCCCGTACCCGCAGACTGATTCCCCATGCCCCGTGTGGTGCTGTACCAGCCCCAGATCCCGCCCAACACGGGCAATGTGGCCCGCACCTGTGCCGCCACCGCCACGGAGCTGCACCTGGTGGAGCCCCTGGGCTTTGAGATCAGCGATCGCACCCTCAAGCGCGCCGGGCTCGACTACTGGCCC
>CAIOXF010000032.1 GCA_903862155.1 uncultured cyanobacterium
GGGCATCGGCAGCACCAGCTGCCCATAGGGCGCGATCGCCTCAGGCGAGGGGTCCGTGGGCCGGAGCTGGTGCATCGCCAAAGGCTGCCGCGTGCTCAACGCCCCCTGTTGGATTCGAACCAACGACCGGCTGCTTAGAAGGCAGCTGCTCTATCCGGCTGAGCTAAGGGAGCAGGGCCCTGGGGGCACCGAGGGCATTGTGCCAGCGCCGACGGGAAAGCCCCGTACAGTGGTTTGCTGCGCAGAACTCGCCCCATGGCGGCCACCCGGCTCACCGACAGCCAGAAGAGCGAGCTGGTGGCTCGCTACAGCGCCGGTGAGGGCAGCGGCGAATTGGCAGCGGCCTTCGGCTGCAGCGTGAATACCGTGAGCCGGGTGGTGAAGGCCGCCCTCTCGCCAGATGACTATGAGCGCCTCAAGCAGGAACGGGCGCGTGGCGCGCGCGGGGGCAGCTCGGCGGTGGGCTCTGTTCCGGCACTCTCTGCCGCTGCGATCGAGGCCCCCGCTCCAGCTGCTGCTCCTGAGCCCGAGCCCGTTGTGGCTTTCGCTAACGCCGAGGAGCGCGAGTCCACCGTTGCTACTGCAGCTGCAGAGGTCTCTGAATCACTGCCTCAGGAATCGCTGTCCCAAATCGAAGTACCAGAAGATCTCGACTCCTCAGACGACTCCGAGCCGGAAACTGCCGACCAGGACGCTGCTGACCAGGACGACGAAGCCGACGGCACCCTGGCCATCGATGACGCCGATGACTTCGGCGACGACAGCTCCGACGACGACGCTGACGAAACGGATAGCTCCGAGGACGGCGCCGATCTGCCCGTTGCCGCCGCCACCCAGGAGCCGGTGAGCTGCATTCCGATCGGCGAGGCGGATCTGCCGGCCAGCGTCTACATGCTGGTGGAGAAAACCGTTGAGCTGGAGGCCCGGCCCCTCGGTGCGTTCAGCGAGCTTGGCCTGCTGCCCCCCGGCGAGGAAGAGCGCCAGGCCCTGCAGGTGTTTGTGAATCCGCGCAATGCCAAGCGCCTCTGCGGTCGCAACCAGCGGGTGATCAAGATCCCCGACACGCGCATCTTCGAGCGCACAGCCCACTACCTGGTGGCCCAGGGGATCAGCCGCCTGGTGATCGAGAACGGCGTTTATTCCCTGCCCGGCGCCTGATCGTCGCCGGGGGCCAGCAGTGCTGCCGCGCTGCCGCCACCGATCACGCCGATCACCAGGGCTACCCCCACCAGAAAGCCTGAGGGCAGGGGCGGTGTGCGGCCGAAGCCCAGGTTAAGGCTGGGTCGCTGCTCCAGGTTCTGGGCTCCCAGGCAGAGGATCAGCAGCAGCGTGGCGCCGCCCAGCACGCTGCCCAGGAGCAATTGCAGTCGCAGCAGCATCGGCCCCGGCCTCGTTGGTGCTCAGTCTGCCGCTGCTTCGTGCGTGGTCTCGTGCAGCAGGGCATAGAGCTCGCGGCGGCTGTGGCCCGTGCGCTCCGCCAGCTCCCGTGCCGCATCTTTGCGGCTTAGGCCGCCAGCAATCAGAGCTTCCATCTCGGTGCGCAGGCTCCCGCTGTTCCATTCGGGCGCCGGTGCTGGTGCAGCCCCGCCCAGCACAAGCGTGCATTCCCCCAGGGGCGGGGTGCGCTGGAAATGCTTCAGGCAGGCCTGCACGCTGGGGCCCACCTGCTCCTCGTGCCGTTTGGTGAGTTCGCGCGCCACCCGCAGGGGCCGATCCCCCAGTACCGCCAGCACGTCGGCCAGCAGATCCAGCAGCCGGTGCGGTGCTTCAAACAGCACCATCGTGCGCTCTTCGCTGGCCAGCTCCTGCAGCCGGGCCCGGCGCTGATTCGTTTTCGGCGGCAGGAAGCCTTCAAAACAGAAGCGGCCGCTGGGCAGCCCGCTGCTCACCAGGGCCGTGGTGACGGCACTGGGGCCCGGCACACAGATCACCGAACGCCCCGCCGCACGGGCAGCGGCTACCAGGGCTTCGCCGGGGTCGGAGATGCCGGGCAGGCCAGCGTCGCTGATCACGGCAATCGCTTCACCTGCCTCCAGGGCGGCGAGTAACTCCGGGATGCGGCTGGTCTGGTTGTGCTGGTGGAAGCTCAGCAGGCGCGGCCCGTCGTCGCTGCGGCGCAGCCCCAGCTGGTGCAGCAGCAGACCACTGCGGCGGGTGTCTTCGCAGGCGATCCGCTGCACGTGGGCCAGCACCTGGCGAGCCCGTGGCGTGAGGTCGCCCAGGTTTCCGATGGGCGTGCCCACCAGGTAGAGCACCCCCGGTGCCGGTTCGCTGGAGCTGTTCAGCCCGTCGCCCACAATGCTCATCCGCGGTGCCCGGGCGCCGGTGCGTTGCTGAATCCATGATGCCGGCCTTTACCCCCACTCCCATTCCCTTCAGCGTGTCGCTGCCGGATGGGGTGGACGTCCAGCATCTGTTCGTGGAACTGCGCCGCCTCAGCTGGGGCTCGGCCGACATCCTGCTGGCCTACGGCCGCGGCGAGCAGCCGCCCTACGGATTCCCCAAGGCCCTGAGCGTGGATGAGGGTGGCGAAGGGCCGGTGACTGCCGCTGATCTGGCGGTGAATCAGTGGTTGCTGGAGGGGCTGCAGGCCTCATTCCCGGCGGCGGCCTGGACCCTGCTCAGCGAAGAAACCGCTAAGGAGCAGTTGCGCGCCGGTGAGCCGCTGGACGCGGAGTGGCTCTGGATCCTCGATCCCCTCGATGGCACCAAAGACTTCCTGCAGGGCACCGGGGAATACGCCGTGCATCTGGCGCTGGTGCGCGGCCAGGAGCCGGTGCTGGGCGTGGTGCTGCTGCCGGAAAAAGGGGAGCTGTGGATCGGCGTGATCAACGCAGCTGGATCATCTGCAGCGCCTGGTGTGGCCTGGTGCGAAAACCGCGCTGGCGAGCAGATGCCGGTTGCGTTCAGTGCGCGCCGCGAGCGCAGTGAGCTGGTGCTGGTGGCCAGCCGCAACCACCGCGATCAGCGGCTGGAGCAATTGCTTGAGGCCATGGCCCTGGGCGACACCAAGGCCATCGGCAGCGTGGGCGGCAAGGTGGCCACGATCCTGCGCGGCGAAACCGACCTGTACATCTCCCTCTCCGGCAAGAGTGCCCCGAAGGATTGGGACATGGCGGCCCCCCACGCCGTGATCCAGGCCGCCGGTGGTGCCTTCACCCATGCCGATGGGCGCCCCCTCACCTACAACACCGGCGATGTGCGCCAGGCCGGCTGCCTGATCGCCAGCCACGGCCCAGCCCATGGCGAGCTGTGTCGGATTGCGGCTGAGGCGATGGCCGTGATTGATCCAGGATTTGTGGTGTGAGTGGCTCGGTTTGCA
>CAIOXF010000033.1 GCA_903862155.1 uncultured cyanobacterium
CATGCGCCGCCAGGGCCAAGAGCTTCATCTCGAGCGCTTCGAAGTGATCGGCCCGGTGGCCCAGCGCGGTAACCGCGGCGGCAAGAAGACCGGCCGCAAGCCCGGCGGCGGTGCAGGTGCCGGTGGCGCTGGTCAGCGCCGTCCCGGTGCCCAGGGCCAGGGGCAGGGCGGCCATCGCAGCGCCGTGAGCCGTCCGGCCCGCTGAGCGCCACGGAGCTGGGGAAGCGGCCATGACCCAACCCCTTACAGCTGGTTTGGCGGTGCTCCTGGTGAGCTTGATCGCCGTGTTCGGCCCCGCCCTGGGGGTGTCGCCCTGGTGGATTGCCCTGTTCACCCTGCTTGGGCTGGGCGGCCTCACCCTCGACTCCGCCCAGTTCGGTGGCCGCGGCGGCCATCTGCTGGCGGAGGCCCTGCCGGGCGGCGAGGCCCGGCTGCGGCGCATCGCCATTCACGAGGCCGGCCATGTGCTGGTGGCTGGCGAGGAGGGGATGCCGGTGAAGGAGGTGCTGGTGGGCAGCCTGGCCTGCCTGCGGTCTGGTCTGTCCACCAACGGCAGCACCCAGCTCGAGCCCCCGGAGCACGCCAAGCTGCCGGAAGAAGAGCTGCGCCGCTGGAGCCGGGTGCTCCAGGCCGGGATGGTGGCTGAATCACTGGTTTACGGCGACAGCCTTGGCGGCGCCGACGACCGCAGCTTGTTGGGCCGGCTGTGGGGGATGTCGGGCCTGGATGTGGAGACCGCCCAGCGGGAGCAGCGGCGCGCCCGCCGCGAGGTGGACCAATGGCTGCGCCAGCACCGCGACCAACTGGAGCAGCGTGCTGATGTGCTGCTCGCTGAGGCTCCCCGGCTGGGTCGCCCCACCCCCGCATGACCCTGGCGGTGCTCGATGCCCCCACGGGGCTGGCCGGCAACATGCTGCTGGCGGCCCTGCTGGATCTGGGGGTGCCCGAGGCCGTGGTGCACCAACCGCTCGCGGCCATGGGGCTTGAGGGGCAGTACCGCCTGGTGGTGGAGGAACGCCGCAGCGCCGGCCTGCGAGGCCTCCATCTCGATGTGGAGCTCTTGGTGGAGCAGCCCCACCATCGCCACTGGGGAGTGTTGAAGGGCCAGTTGGAGCAGGCGCCCTGGCCGGAGGCCCTGCGCCAGCGGGTGCTGGCGGTGTTCACTTTGCTGGCGGAGGCCGAGGCGGCCGTGCACGGCCATGCCCCCGAGCAGGTGCACTTCCATGAGGTGGGCGCCATCGACGCCCTGGTGGATGTGGTGGGCAGCTGCGCTGCCCTGCTGCATCTGGGGGTGGGGCGGCTGGTGTGCACGCCGCCGCCGGCGGGCCATGGTCGGGTCACCACCGCCCATGGGGTGCTGCCCCTGCCCGCGCCGGCGGTGCTGGAGATCGCCCGCCGCTGGTCCATTCCCCTGGCTTCCAGCGAGGGCTTCCCACCCGGCGAGCTCACCACCCCGACGGGCCTGGCCCTGGCGGCCTGCTGGGCGGATCATTTCGGGGTGGCGCCGGCCTCTGTGCCCCGGGCGATCGGTGTGGGCCTGGGCAGCCGCAGCCTGGATCGCCCCAACCTGCTGCGGATCTGCCTGGCGGCTGAGGCCCCAGCCCAGGCCAGCGCACCTGTTCTGGAAACGGTGCTGCTCCAGCAGGCCCAGATCGACGACGCCTCGGCCGAGGATCTGGCCTTCCTGGCTGATCAGCTGCGGCAGGCCGGCGCCCTGGAGGTGTTCAGCCAACCAATCGCGATGAAGAAAGGCCGGGTTGGCGTGCTGCTCAGCGTGGTGGCAACGCCCGAGTGCGCGGAAGCCCTGCGGGCGGTGTGGTGGCAGCAGGGCACCAGCCTGGGGGTGCGCGAGCAGCTGCAGCAGCGCTGGGCCTTGCAGCGCCGCAGCCGCAGCATCGACACGCCACTCGGACCAGTGCGGATCAAGGAAGCCCAGCGTCCTAATGGGCGCTGGAGCGCCAAACCGGAGCACGATGATCTGGTGGCCCTGGCCCGGCGCCACAATCGGCCCATCGCCGAGGTGCGCGAGCTGGTGATGCGGGCATGGCAGCCATGAAGCGTTTGGGCCCTGAGCAGTGGCAGCGTCTGCAGCAGCTCTGGGGGCGGCTCCAGCAGCGGTTTGAGGCATTGCCGCCGTTGCCCGGTGGCCTGCGGCTGTGGGTGAGCCTGCTGAGCTTTGGCTTCCTGTTGGCCGCTCTGGTGGCCAATGGTTCCCAGTTGCTGCAGCAGCGCCTGGATCTGCAGGGCTGGCTGTGGTTGCTGCTGGGGGTGGGCGTAAGCCTGCTCAGCCTGATCGTGAATGGGGCGGCCTGGGGCGTGGTGCTGCGCCAGCTGGGATTGCAGCCCCGCTGGGGAGCCCTGATTGCCGCCTATCTCGCCACCAACCTGCGCAAATACCTCCCCGGTGGTGTGTGGCATCTGGCCAGCCGCGTGGCCCTGCTGCGCGATGGGGGGGCGCCGCTGCAGACACCGGCTCGGGCCAGTCAGGCCCTGCTGGCCGTGGTGCTCGATCCGCTGCTGGCGGCGATCGCGGCCCTGACCCTCGGGGTCTTCGGCGGTTGGCAGGGGGGCTGGGGCCTCCTCTGCCTGACTCCGCTGCTGGTGCTGCGGCCCCGTTGGCTCCAGCCTCTGTTGCTCACCCTGGAGCGGCGCGAGGCCCGCAAGCTGGGCCTGGATCCTGCAACGGCTGAGGCCCCATCCCTGGCTGCGGCCCCTTGGCCGTCGTTGCTGGCGCTGCTGGTCTTCGTGCTGGTGCGATTCGGCGGCTTCGCCTGTTGCCTGCTGGCCTTTGATCTGCAGCGCAACCTCGACTGGGGCGGCTGGCTCGCGGGATTTGCCACCGCCTGGGTGGTGGGCCTGGTGGTGCCTGCGGCCCCAGGTGGTTTGGGCGTGTTTGAAGCGGTGTTGTTGATGCGCCTGGGTTTCGCGCTGCCGGCCGCTCCCCTGCTTGCCGTGGCCCTGAGCTATCGCGTGATCGTGAGCCTGGCCGATCTGCTGGCGGCCGGCACGGCCCGGCTGGATCAGGGCAGGCCCTGATACGAAAACAGCCCCCAGGTGGGGGCTGTCGTCCGGCTTCGAGCCACCATCGCGCCCTGTGTTGAGGCGTGCCATGGGTGGGAATGCCTAATGAGGCGCCGCCACGGGCTTCTCAATACTGGCCATTGTTGAGAAGCGCTGTCTATCCTGCGGGGGTGCGAAGAGTGCCGGTGCCCGTTCGATCCCCAGCCGGCAGTCCTGAGGATCTGCGCAGCTCCCTCCATGGCCGGGGCCAGCGGCTGACGCCCCAGCGCCAGCGGGTGCTGAGCCTGTTTGAGCGGCTTGGTGAGGGCCGTCACCTCAGTGCGGAGGAGGTGCATCAGCGGCTGCTGCAGGCCGAGGAGCGGGTGTCGCTCGCCACGGTGTATCGCACCCTGCGGCTGCTGAGTTCGATGGGCATGCTCCAGGAACTGGAGCTGCCGGAGGGAGGCCGCCGCTTTGAGCTTGGCGGCGATCACCACCGGGATCACCACCACCTGGTGTGTGTCCGCTGCGGCTGCACCGAGGAATTCGAAAATCCTGCGGTGCTGGCGGCGGGTGAAGCCGCCGCCAGTTTGCACGGCTTCCGGCTGCTCGAGTGCGTGCTCAACGTGAGGGCCCTCTGCCCGCGCTGCGCTCAGGCTGAGCCGAACGCCACCTGACAGGCGGCATTGAGCAGCTGGGCCTGGTCTGCGGTTTGGGGTTGCTGGCCGTTGATGAGTCCCTGCTGGCAGTCGGCAGTGAGCTGGTATTGGCTGCCGTTGGCCTGCACCACGAAGCTCACGAGGTTGGTGCCCACGGGTTGGACGGATCCATACAGCAGCTGGTAGCCCGTATCAGGCACCACGATCACCGGATTATTCGCGGCGATCGCGTTGTCCACCGCGTTGTTGATGATCGATGCGGTGGCCAGGGTGGTGATGCCCCAGGCGGCGGTGCGGGCGGCCCACCATCCCCAGGGCGGTGAGCTCCAGCCTCCGTACCAGCCGGCATTCCAGGGCCGGGCCACACCCCAGCCCGGGCGAGCCCAGCCGGCGTTCACGTTCACGTTGGTGACCCGGTTCCAATTCCGGTTCACGTTCACGGTGTTGCCGTTGAAGCGGTTGCCGTTGCCCCAGTTGCCATTGGGGCGATTGCCGGCCTGACCCCAGTTGCCGCCTTGGCCGCGGTTGCCACCATCGAAGCGCCCGCCGTTGATGTTGGGGCCGCCGTTGTTGCCGATGTTGGCTCGGTTACTCCAGCCACCGCTCGGGCGGGTGTTGCCCCGGTTGAAGCTGTTGCCGCCCTGGCTGAATCCGCTGGGCGCCCGGCTGCGATCGAAGCCGCCGCCACCGCCACCCATGCGGCCCCCACCGCCACCACCGCCACCACGGCCGCCACCGCCGCCGCGGGCCAGTTGATCTGCGTCGGCTCGGCTGGGTGCAGCCTCGGGCATAGCAAGCGCAGCCAGGGATGGGGTCGCTGCCCCCAGGCAGAACAGGGCCGCCGAGAGCAGCCCGAGCTGTGGCACGGGCCGGCTCACGACTTCACCCCCTTGCAGCCGTCGTCGTAGCAGGTGAGATTCACCCGGCCGGTGCCGTCAAAGCGCACCATCACCAGATCGCGCCCAGCCGTGGCATCGGGCCGGTCTTGGCGCACGCTGTTGAGGTAATTGGGATTCACCACACACAGATCCCGGCCGTTGAAGCAGATCGTGTTGGTGGAGAAGCGCGCCGCGGCTTCCTTGAGCGGCTGCCAGGTTTTCTTGGCACCATTCCAGCGCTCCATCCGCACCGGTTTGTCGGTGATGCGCACGGTCATCGTGACGGCGCCGATCCGGTGGCGATAGAGCGTGGCGCTGCCCTCATCCACCACCTCCACCACGCAGGTCTTGGGGGCAGCGCCTTCGATGCTGCAGCGGGTGGACAGCGAATACAGCACCTGCGATACGGCAGCGGCTTTGGCCGGCGCATCCGCTGCCAGGCTTGCCCCCGCCGCCATCAGCGGCAGAGCGGCAGCAGCGCCAAGCCATCCTGAAAGCCGCCGCGACAGCCGCCGCGGAACGGTGCGCATCAGCTGAGCCATCAGAGCCGGGAAGACCAACGTTGCCTTCCCAGCTTGTTCAGGATTTAGTCGGCTGTCACCGAAGCCTCTCTGTTGAGGCTTGGCACCAGGGCCAGGGCGGCGGCCAAGCCCAGCAACAGGATCAGCAGCGCCGGGATCAGG
>CAIOXF010000034.1 GCA_903862155.1 uncultured cyanobacterium
AGGAAGGCGTTGTAGGTGGTGCCGTTGCGCAGGCCGAACTCGATGTCGAAGCGGCTGCGGTCCCAGTCGAGCGAGCGGATCGTGGTGGTGTCAGGCCCGATCGCCTCGCATTGCAGCGAAAGGCGGGGGCTGGCTGCTGTGGTTCCCGCAACAGCCGTGGTTCCCGCAGCAGTGGCTCCCATCAACGTCCGATGCGGCTGGTGGAACTGTAGGAAGCGCTGCCGGAATCCCGGCCAGCGCAACTTCAACGGTTGTGGAGTTCCCCCGCTAGCTCTGCGGCCCCCAGCGCTTCCACGCCCTCCATCAAGGGAAAGCGCGCGTCGCCTGCATACACCACAAAGCAGTGGTGCGGTTGCAGGTCGGCCCGGGCCTGGTGAAAGCCCTTGCTCAGTTTCGGGGCGCTGCTGCGCTTCACCTCGATGGCCCAGCGCTCGCCTCCCGGCAGATCGAGCACCAGATCCATTTCGGCTCCAGCAGCCGTTCGGTAAAACCAGGCCTGGCTGCGTTCCGGCGCGCAGCTCAGCAGGTTTTCCACCACAAACCCCTCCCAGCTCGCTCCCGTCACGGGATGGCCCAGCACCGCCTCTCGGGTATCGAGGCCGAGCAAGGTGTGCACCAGGCCGCTGTCGCGCACATAGATCTTGGGCGCTTTCACCAGCCGTTTGCCCACGTTTGCGTGCAGGGGCTGCAGGCGCCGCACCAGCAGGAGATCCACCAGCAGGTCGAGGTAGCTGGCGATGGTTTTGCCGCTCACGCCCAGGCTGCGTCCCAGCGCTGCCGCGTTGAGCAGGCTCCCTTGCTCGTGGGCCAGCATCGTCCAGAACCGGCGCAGGGTTTCGGCCGGGATCCGTGGTCCGAGCTGAGGGATGTCGCGCTCCAAGTAGGTCCGTACAAACGCCTCGCGCCAGAGGCTGCTGGCCTGGTCATCGTCGGCCAGAAAGCTGTCGGGAAAGCCACCCCGAATCCATAGGTTTTCTCTTTGCTCCGGGGGTACCTCCAGCAGGTTGAGGCCGCCAAGTTCCAGGAAGCTGATCCGCCCGGCCAGGCTTTCGCTTGATTGCCGGATCAGCTCCACCGAAGCTGATCCCAATAGCAGGAAGCGTCCTGAACGTCGCCCGATGCGGCGGCCCGCATCGATCAGCCCGCGCAGGCTGCCGAACAACTCCGGGACGCGCTGAACTTCATCGAGCACCACGAGCTTCTCGGCTTGGCTGCTCAGGTAGAGCACTGGATCGCTGAGGCGCGCCTGATCAACCGGTGCCTCCAGATCGAGATACACGCTGGGCTGTTGGTTGGCCAGTTGCAGCGCCAGGGTGGTCTTGCCCACCTGGCGAGGGCCCAGAAGCGCTACAGCAGGAAACTGCGCGAGCCGGATTTGCAGATCCGCCAGGGCCAGGCGACCGATCAGGTGCGCCCCGGTGACTGGGCTGGCTGCGGACTCTGCGCTCACACCCTGACTTCAAGATCCTTGCAATTCTGGAGCCCTGCTTCCGATCTGCAAGGAAAACAGGTGGGTTGTGGTTCGCTCCGGCTGGATCAGATCCAGTGCCAGCGGGAGAAGCAGGCCGCCTGGCCGCAGGGTTTGCCCGCGGCGTTGCGCAGGCTGAAGACGCGGGCGCCGTCGATGCGGAAGCGGCGCCCCTGGCTGTCGATGCGGATGCCGCTGTAGTTGCTGATCGCCTGCTGGCTCTGGGCGCGGAGCAGGGCCTGGGCGCGCTCCTGGCGCGCGGTGGGTTCGGCAGTGAGGCTTGATGGCATGCCCACCAGCTCATCCCAGGGGCGCCGCCAGAGCCGTAGGGCTGCGCGATTGGCGTAGATCAACCGTGGGCCAGGATCGCCGGCGGGATCGCTGCCGTCGTGGGCCATCACCACCCGGTCGCTGGCAAACAGGG
>CAIOXF010000035.1 GCA_903862155.1 uncultured cyanobacterium
AGGCGGGGTACCGCGTTGCCACCGCGCTGATCCACCTCGTGGTCGTAGCAGCGGTCGTAGTAGTCGAGCATCTGGCGGCAGGCCTCAGACCAGTTTTCGCAAGCAATGGCTTCCAGGGCAGCGGCGGTGCGCTGGGGGCCGAGCCTCCTGCCGATCCGCTCGGTGGCCTCGCGCAGCGGCTCCTGCCCCTGGTGGCCGTACACCGCCACCAGGCGATCGAGCCGTTCCTGCATCGGCCGGCAGATTTCCACGGCCGGGGCGCTTTTCATCTGGGCCCACAAGCCTGCGGGGATGCGGCAGCGTCCCACCTGGGCGCTTTCGGCTTCCAGCCAGATCTCCGCGGCGTTGCGCAGGTTCCAGAGGGCCAGGGCCAGGCGGTTTTCATAGTGCTCGCTGCTGGGCTGGGGCGGCAGCCCGAGTCCACCGAAGCTGCTGCCCCGGTGATGGGCCAGGCCCTCCAGGTCCACCATCGCTCCGCCCTGGGCCGCAAGTGCCAGCAGCAGATCGGTTTTGCCGGTGCCGGTGCGGCCCGCCAGCACCCGCAACGGCCAGGACTGCTCAAACAACTCCAGGGCCCAGCGCCGATAGCGCTTATAGCCCCCCTCCAGCAGCAGTACCGGTAGGTCGAACACACCCGCAAGCCAGGCCACGCTGCCGGAGCGCATCCCTCCCCGCCAGCAATGGAGGCGCAGCACTGCCCCCGGCTCGCGGCCAGCCATGGCCCGGCGCAGGCTGATTCCCAGCTCGGCGAGCCGAGGCCCCACTCGCTCCAGTCCCAAGGCCACCGCCTCCTGGCGGCCCTGCTGTTTGTAGGCGGTGCCCACCGCCGCCCGCTCCTCGTTGGAAAACAGCGGCAGGTTGGTGGCGCCTGGGATGTGGCCCTGGGCGAACTCGGCCGGGCTGCGCACGTCCAGCAGTGGCCCGCGCGCTTCGAGAAAGGCCTCCACCTCGCATGCGCGCATCTCGCTGGGTCCTCGCCGCCGTATCTCTCCTGACATAGTGGGCCCACGCTGGCTTCCGCTCAGGCTCGGCCCTTCATGCTCTCCGGACCTCCGGTCACCGCCACGGCCACCCCTGCGGCCCTGCTTGAACGATTTCAGGCCGGCAACGACCGCCAGCGCCGCAGCCTGCTGAGCCAGGTGCTCAAGCGCAGCGATGAGCTGTTGCCCCTGATTCCCGACCACGTAGCCGGCGTCGACGCCACGGGCGACGACTGGGCCGCGGGCTCGTTGATCCAGCTTTTGCTTTCGAGATCACCGGAGCAACGCGACAGTTTTCTGAGCCGCTACCCCGATGGCTGGCTGGCCGCCGCCAGCGCCGCTGGCATCGACTACGCCCCCCTGCAGCGGCACCTGATGCTGCAGGACTACGAAGAGGCTGACCGCCTTACAAGTGCCCACCTGCGGGAGTTGGCGGGTCCGGCGGCCGTGAAGCGGGGCTACGTGTATTACAGCGAGGTGCCGGCGATGCCCGCCGCCGACCTCGACACGATCGATCGCCTGTGGGTGTGCTTTTCCCGCGGGCGCTTCGGCTTCTCCGTGCAGGGCCGACTGCTCCTCAGCCTGGGGGGTCGGTGGGAGAAGCTCTGGCCCCGCCTGGCCTGGAAAAACGACGGCCGCTGGACCCGCTATCCCGGCTCCTTTCAATGGAGCATCGATGCACCGGAGGGCCACATGCCCCTGGTGAATCAGTTGCGGGGCGTGCGCCTGATGGATGCCCTGCTGCAACATCCGGCCCTGCAACGGCGCATCACGGGCTGAGGTCGCCAGCCCCGCTGCGGGGTAGCGTTTTTCCGAGTCCATTGCTGGGACGCTCCCCGATGGCGCTGCGCTCCACCATTCCGCGCTGGCCTGTTGCGCGTTGGAGCGATTTCATCACCCCCTCCACCCTGCAGCTGGCGCCTCTGCTCGAGATCCTGCTCGAGCCGGTGCGTTGCTCTGAGCTCCAGGCCCAGGTACAGCTGGGGCTCCAGGAGGCCCTGGTGAATGCCGTGCGCCACGGGAATGGCAACGATCCCGCCAAATTTCTGCGCATTCGCCGGATCGAAACTCCCCGCTGGCTGATCTGGCAGGTGCAAGATGAGGGTGATGGTTTGGCCGACACCGCCCGCCAGCCCCATCTGCCGGAGCACTGCGACGCCCTTGGTGGCCGGGGATTGTTCCTAATCCACCAGTGCTTTGATGACGTGCGCTGGAGCCGCCGCGGCAATCGATTGCAGCTGGCTGTGGTGCGTGAGCGCCGTCGGGTGGCACTGTTCAGCGCCGGTGGCTCGGACAGCCCGGATCGCTGAGCTCGGCCTTGAGCCAGCCCAGGCTGTGCTCCAGCAGGGCGATGGCCTGGGTGCGGGCCTCGCTGGGCAGGGAGCTGCCGGGGGCATCGCCGGAGAGCAGTTGCACGAGGGCGGCGCTGATCTGTTCGGCGGCGCGGCGCTGGCGCTGGCGTTTGAGGGCATGCCAGTCACGGTCGTTGATGCTGAGGCTGCGCTGGAGCGCCACCGCCTGCTCGAGGGCCCCCTCGGGCCAGGTGCGTTGGGGCGCTGTATCGCTCACTAGACGGAAAAGGTGCCGGAGCGCCATCCTGGCGTCAGCTGCATCGCACCGGGTGGGGCGACCTTCCAGGCCACAGCCCGCGCGGCTGCTCCACGTGCTCGACGCCCTCTATACCCAGGCTTCCCTGGCTCAGCGCAGCAGCGGCGTGCAACAACGGCGGGAACGCCAGCGTCTGGCCCTGGCCCAGCGTCTGCTGGATCCCTTGCCCCCCGAGTTGGCCCAACCCCAGCGCATCGAGCTGCTGTTCTGGCGCGGTCTGCGCTGGGGAACCTTGGGGCTCGTGATTGCCTGGGTGCTGCGCCGCTAGGGGGCGCTGCCGCCGGGCTTGCGCGCGGCCCAAACACGGCTCATGAAGTGGGATTCGGCGGTGATGGCTTCAAATCCGGCCATGCTCAGCCGTGTGTTGATGTCATCGCTGATGTAGTCGCGGTAGTAGGGCTCATGGAACACCCGGCGGAAGTTCTCCATGGCGGTGGAGAACTGGGGTGAATCGGCTAGTTGCACCGAATCGGCCAGCACCACCACCCCACCGGGCTCCAGTACACGGAAGGCTTCGTTCAACACGTTCTGGCGTGCCTCCCCAGGGAGTTCGTGCAGCAGGAACACGCAGCTCACGGCCTGGAACGAACCATCCGCGAAGGGCAGGTCCTCCCCATTGCCCTGCACCAGTTGGGGCAGCTCGCCGGGGAGCTCACTCAGCCAGCGATTGGCCTGGCGCAGGTAGGACGAGGAGAGATCCAGGCCCACCAGCTGGGCCTTGGGCAGGGCGCCGCGGATCTGGCGAAGGGTGCGTCCGGTGCCGGTGGCCACATCCAACACCCGGATCGACGCCGCCGGGCGATCCTGAAAGGCCCGCAGGCCCCGTACCAGGGGAGCCAAGACGCGCCGGCGCATCGGGTCGGCGGTGCCGTTGAACAGGATTTCCACCTGCAGGTCGTAGAGCGATGCCGAGTGATCGCTCAGATAGCCGTCGGTCTGGTGGTGGAAGTTCTGCAGGTAGTAGTCGGGATAGGCCTCGGGCTCAACGTCCTGGGGTAGGTCGCGCACCTTGCGGTCGTTGCGCCGCGCCCAGGTGCTGGGCATGTCGAGCCACACCAGGGGATAGCGGGCTGCCCAATCGAGCCAGGGTGCATCAAAGAGCAGGGAAGCTGGATAGATCCCCTGTTCTGCCTCCTGCCAGTCGCGCTCGGTGAGCGCATCCATGCTGGATCGCAGCCGCCCCAGCAGTTCTGGCTCCACGGCCACGGTTTTGGGGGCACCGCCGGGTGCCAGCAACCCCATCAGCCGGGTGCTCACCTCTTTATGGGCAAGCCCAAACAGCCCTTTGCCCTGCTGGATGGTCTGGTACGCCAGCTTGGTGAGCTGATCAGGCATGGCGGGCAGGGCGGGAGTCTGGGATGGGTTCCATTCCAGCGGATGCTGCGGAGCACCGTGAGCCGAGAGGAGCCTTGGCGCAGTTCGCTGCCGTGGACCTGGTAACGATTCATGGTCTTGGTAGCAACCGCTACGGAAGCGCGCCCACAGTGCTTGCACTCCCCCAGAGCCTTCAGGAGGTGTCCGATGGCTGCCGTTGTTCTTCCCGCGAATGCCGCCCGTCAGGCCGGCCCCGCCCGCGACTTCACCACCTGGGCCGATCTGCATCAGCGTGACAACCGCCTCCGGGGTGCTGCTCTGGCCCAGATCACCCGCCACCACGACCTCAACCCCGCCGGTGATGCCACCCGCCAGCTCCAGGCCTGGGCCGTGCGTCAGGCCCATCAGCGCCATCTCCACGACAGCGCCATTGCCCAGATCCGCCATCGCTGAGTTCGCTCACCCGGCTGTGGCTGACGAACGTTGATCACGAAAAAAGCCCCGGCATGCCGGGGCTTTTCTGTTAGCAACACTGTCGCCGCGGGATCACCAGAGGCCGCGCACAGCGCCTGAGGGAGGTGCGCCGGGATTGGTGGCTTCAGGTGCAGCCTGGGCGGTGCGCTGCTGGATGCAGGTGGGGGTGGTGGCGTACCAGCTCATCAGGGAGGTTTCCTGGGCGCTGTTTCCGCTGCTGATGCAGGCCTTCATCGGCCCTTGCAGCCGCTGGTCGGTGGGGAGGTTGGCCATCATTCCGTAGCCGGAGAGCTGACCATCAGCGGCGTCGGCAATGATCGCGCTGCGTACGGCCTGCACCTGGTTGGCCTGGCTGCGGTAGGGGGTGTAGTTGTTGCCGCCCACGCCTTCAGAGAGGAAGGCCACGCCCGCAGGGGAATAGAGGTAGTTGGCCACCGCGGTCACATCCACGTCGTGCTGCTTCTGCAGCGCGGCCTGCAGCTCATCGCGGCTCCAGCCCGACTCGTTCTTCAGGTCACGGGGAACCGGGTTGTCGATGATTTCACTGCCCCCCAGCGGCAGCAGGGTGTTGGAGCGCACGGCGCCACCACTCACGGCCCGGGCGGTGAGACGGGCGTTGTAGGGAGCCGGAGGGCCTGCTACCGACATGCCGGGCAGCTGGAAGGTGGGCGACTGAGGAATGGCCAGGGCGGGCGCGGCGAGGGTGCCCAGCAGCACACCGAGGCCGGCCAGGGAGAGGGTCTTGCGCATGGGACATGCAAACCGGACGACATTTCCTGTATGGCCAGTTGGGGAGGTGGCGGTGTCACCTTGCTCCGAAAGTCTTTCGATTCGGTGCCCGGTTCGCTGCGAACAGAGGCTCGGGCGTCTCACCTTTAGATTCCCTTCATATTTGCCGCGGCTCGTTGCCCGTCGTATCCCTCTCCAGTGCCTCAATTGCGCTGCTCATGCCCCTGGCTGGCGTGATCACCCAGCAGGTGCGTCCCGGGCACCCCGCCATCGACATCTCCTGTGTGGAAGGCACGCCGGTACGCGCCGCCCATGACGGCACGGGGAGTACACGCTGGAGCCGCGACCTGGGCTGGACCTTCACCCTCAACGCCCCCGATGGCATGCAGACCATCTACGCCCATCTCCAACGGGGCGGCGATGCCGGGGCCTACAGCCGCGGCGACGTGATCGGCCTCTGCGGCAACACCGGCCGTCTCACCACGGGTGCCCATCTCCACTTCGGCAGCAACCGGCCCGAGCGTCTCGCAGTGTTGGCAGCCCCCATCCCCCTCGCCCCGGTGGAGCCCCGCTTCGCGGTTCCTCTGGTGGTGCTGGCGCCCAAGCCCTAACAAAAAAAGGGGCCGCAAGGCCCCTTTCAAATAAGACTCCCGGACGAATCATGCGTCGTAATACATCACGAACTCGTGGGGGTGGGGCCGCTGGCGCAGCTGCTGCACTTCCTCATACTTCATTGAGATCCAGTTGTTGATGAAGTCTTCGGTGAACACGCCACCGGCAAGCAGGTAGTCCTTGTCGGCGTCGAGGGCCTCAAGGGCCCCGTTGAGCGAGGCAGGCACCGTGGAGATCTTGGCCAGTTCCTCGGCGGAGAGTTCGAACAGGTCGACGTCGGTGCCGTCACCGGGATCGATCTGGTTCTTGATGCCGTCGAGGCCGGCCATGAGCATGGCGGCGAAGCCCAGGTAGGGGTTGGAGAGGGCGTCGCCGGAGCGGAACTCCAGACGCTTGGCCTTCGGGCTGGGGCCGGTGAGCGGGATGCGCACGGCGGCAGAGCGGTTGCCCTGGGAGTACACCAAGTTCACTGGTGCTTCAAAGCCCGGCACCAGACGCTTGTAGCTGTTGGTGGTGGGGTTGGTGAAGGCCAGGAAGCTCGGGGCGTGCTTCAGCAGGCCACCGATGTACCAGCGGGCGGTTTGGGACAGGTTGGCGTAGGTGCCTTCTCCAAAGAAGAGGGGCATGCCGCCCTTCCAGAGGCTCTGGTGCACGTGCATGCCGCTGCCGTTGTCGGCGAACACCGGCTTGGGCATGAAGGTGGCCGTCTTGCCGTACTTCTTGGCAATGTTGCGCACCACGTACTTGTAAATCATCACGTTGTCAGCCGCGCTGATCAGTTCGGCGAACTTCATGCCCAGCTCATGCTGGGCCGTGGCTACTTCGTGGTGTTGCTTCTCGATGGGCACACCCAGGGAGCCCATGGTGAGCAGCATCTCGCTGCGCATGTCTTGCAGCGTGTCGTTGGGGGCAACGGGGAAGTAGCCCTCCTTCAGCTGGATCTTGTAAGCGAGGTTGCCGCCCTCCTCCAGTCGGGCGGTGTTCCAGGGAGCTTCGATCGAATCAACGCTGTAGAAGCTGCTGCCAGAACCGGAGGTATAGCGAACGTCGTCGAAGACGAAAAACTCGGGCTCGGGGCCGAAGTAGGCCGTATCCGCAATCCCGGTGGACTGCAGGTAATCAAGGGCCTTCTGGGCCAGGGCTCGGGGGCAACGACCGTAGGGCTGGCCGCTGCGGGGCTCCTGGATGGAGCAGATCAGGCTGAGAGTCTTGTGGCTGTAAAAGGGGTCGATCCAAGCGGTTTTCGGATCGGGCACCATCGCCATGTCCGACTCGTTGATGGCCTTCCAGCCGCGAATCGAGGAGCCGTCGAACGCCACACCATCGGTGAACGCATCGGCATCGATCAGGTCTTTGCAGACCGTCAGGTGCTGCCACTTGCCGTGCAGATCAACGAACTTCAGGTCGATCAGCTCGATGCCGTCGTCCTGAATCATGCGCAGGACGTCCTGGGCTGTTTTGGCCATGACGATTGGGAGAGTGGGCCGCCCGGCAGGCGGTTTGGCGGGACGGTACGGAGCCGCCTAGCGCCCACTTTGTAGCGGCTGTAACCATTCGGGCGGTTGGCGGCCGGCCGGCTTGCGTAACCGTTTCTGTCAGATTCGCCAGATCGCTGCTCCCGACTGGGTTTTGCCCAATCACGAGTGCTAGTTTCCGCTCCAGGTGCGCCACCTTCCAGCAGCCATGCGTGATGCCATCACCGGTCTGATCGGCCGCTACGACCAGTTGGGCCGCTATCTGGACCGTGACGCGATGGACAACATCGCCACCTATCTGTCTGAGGCCGAGGTGCGGCTCGCCGCCGTTGAGCTGATCAATGCCGAAGCGGCCGGCATCGTCCGTGAAGCCTCCCAGCGTCTCTGGCTGGAGGATCCGGAACTGATCCTTCCCGGCGGCAACGCCTACACCACCCGCCGGCTGTCGGCCTGCTTGCGGGACATGGACTACTTCCTGCGCTACGCCAGCTACGCCCTGATCGCCGGCGACAACACGATCCTCAATGAGCGTGTGTTGAACGGCCTCGACGACACGTATAAGAGTCTGGGTGTACCCACCGGCCCCACCGTGCGCTCGATTGCGCTGATGGCCGATGTGGTGTGCGAAATGCTCGCCGATGCCGGCATCACCAGCACCAATGCGGTGCGTGCGCCCTTCGAGCATCTCTGCCGCGGCCTGGCCGCCAGCAACGTGCGCGCCCGCTGAACTCGCCCATCGGGCCCCCCGTTCGTAGGCTCCCCACCACCTCCCCACCCACGCCTCGCTTGGATCAATTCCAGTCGCTGCCGCCCGTTTCCACCTCCCATCGCCGGCGGCTGGAACCCATCAACACCCCCGATCGGCTGCTGCTCGGTCCTGGTCCGTCGAACGCCCATCCCACGGTGCTGCAGGCCCTGAGCCGCACACCCATTGGTCACCTCGATCCGCTCTATGTGGAACTGATGGGCGAGGTGCAGGAGCTGCTGCGCTACGCCTGGCAGACCGACAACCGCCTCACCATTCCCATGAGTGGCACCGGCAGTGCCGCCATGGAGGCCACCCTGGCCAACACGGTGGAGCCCGGTGACAAGGTGCTGGTGGCGATCAAGGGCTATTTCGGCCTGCGCCTGGCCGACATGGCCGGCCGCTATCGCGCCGATGTGGTCACGATCGAGCGCCCCTGGGGCGAGGCCTTCAGCTTGGAGGAGCTGGAGGAGGCCCTGGCCACCCATCGTCCGGCAATTCTGGCGATGGTGCATGCCGAAACCTCCACGGGCATCTGCCAGCCCATGGACGGCATCGGTGCGCTCTGCCGCAACTACGACTGCCTGCTCCTGCTCGACACCGTCACCTCCCTGGGTGGGGTGCCGTTGTTCCTCGACGACTGGGGCGTCGACCTGGCCTACAGCTGCAGCCAGAAGGGTCTGAGCTGCCCGCCCGGCTTGGGCCCCTTCACCATGGGCCCGCGCGCCGAGGCCAAGATGATGGCCCGCCAGGGCAAGGTGCCCAACTGGTACCTCGATGTCACCCTGCTGAACCAGTACTGGGGCTCCGACCGGGTTTATCACCACACCGCCCCGGTGAATATGAATTTCGGCATGCGCGAAGCTCTGCGCCTGCTGGCTGAGGAAGGTCTGGAGAACGCCTGGGCCCGCCATCGCAGCAATGCCGAGCGCCTCTGGTCCGGCCTGGAGTCACTCGGCCTTGAGCTCCACGCCCCTGAGCATTTGCGTCTGCCCACCCTCACTACGGTGCGTATTCCGGACGGTGTGGATGGCAAGGCTTTCAGCCTGCACCTGCTCAACAAGCACGGCATCGAAGTGGGCGGCGGCCTCGGCGCCCTCGCCGGAAAGGTGTGGCGCATCGGCCTGATGGGTTACAACAGCCGTCCCGAGAACGTGGATCGGCTGCTCAACCTGTTCGAAACCGAGCTCCCGGCTTTCAAGGCCCAGGCCGAGCGGCCCGTCGCCGCCGTCGCCTGAACCAGTCGGCCAGCTGCTGGCTGGCCGCTTCCCTCTCCACACCGCCCACCACCCGCATGTGATGGTGGGCACTGGAGTGGCTTGCCAGATCCAGGCATCCGCCCAGGGCTCCTCGTTTCGGGTCTGCGGCGCCGTACACCACGGTGCCCATGCGTGCTTGCACCAAGGCTCCGGCGCACATCGGGCAGGGCTCCAGGGTGACGACCAGGGTGCAGTGGTTGAGGCGCCAATCGCCCAGCAGCCTTGCGGCCTGGCTGAGGGCGCTGATTTCCGCATGGCCCAGGGGATCGTTGGCCAGGTGGCGGCGGTTGCTGCCCCAGCCGATGCAGTGACCCTCGGCATCGAGTACCACGGCGGCCACCGGGACTTCTCCCTGCTGTCCCACCCTGGCGGCCACCCGCAGCAGCCGTTGCATCCA
>CAIOXF010000036.1 GCA_903862155.1 uncultured cyanobacterium
CTGGTGAACAGGCCAAGGGCCTGCGGGGACGGGTCCAGCACTTCCTGGGCCATCAGCGGAGCCATGGCCGGATGGAAGAACCCCGCCAGGCAGGCCACGGCGCAGAAGCGCAGCACGTGGCGCAGCACTGGCCCCGCTTCGATCCAGGCCCGGCCCAGGGTGGCTGAGGCGCCCGGCTTGCTGCGCACCTCTACCCCTTCCCGCGGCTGCAGCAACCACACCACCGTGGCGATCGGCAGCAGGTAGGTGGCAGCATCAATGGCCAGGGCTGCCCCCGGACCCATCAGCGCCACCAGCCATCCCCCCACCGGCGGGCCCACCAGCTTGCCCACGTTGAACACCACCGAAAAGCTGGTGAGATAGGGCGCCAGTTGCTCAGGCTGATCCACCAGTAGGGCGCAGTACTTGTTGCGCGCGGTGAGTTCGTAGGCACTGGCAATCCCCACCAGCAGGGTGCTGAGCAGCAGCAGTACCACCTGCAGATCACCGGTGGTGAGGGGAATGGCCACGGCGCCGAGGATCCCTGCAGCAAAGAGGCCCCACTGGGCCAGCACGAGCACCCGCTCGGCCCCATGGCGATCGGTGGCCACCCCTGCCGGCCCGCTCACCAGCAGGGTGGGCATGGCTAGGAGCGCGAAATGCAGGGCCAGCAGCAGCGGGTTGTTGCTCCCATCCAGCAGGATCCAGCCCTTGGCGGTGAGTCCGGCAAAGGAGCCGGCGGTGCTCAGCCCGGAAGCCACCAGAAATGTGGTGCGCTGGTGACGCAGCAGCGGCTGCAGGGGCCCCGCCTGGATGCCCGTGCTCAAACGCCCGGCCGGCGAGCCGCGAGGGCGTCGGCCACCATCGCCCCGGCGCCCACCACTTCGCCGATCAGGTCGTAGGTGTCGGCATCGGTGATGCGCACGGGCACCATCGTTCCCGGAGCAGCGCAGAGGCCCCCTTCACCGGGCATCACGCGCACTTCGCCATCCACTTCCGGCGCGAAGCGCCCGCAACGGCCGAGCATCTCGCCGGTGCTGGGGTTTTCCTGCTCGATCAGCACATCCACGATCCGTCCCACCCAGGCGGCATTGCGCTCGGCGGCGATCGGTTGCTGCAGGGCCATCAGCCGGTCTTTGCGTTCCTGCGCTACCTCGGCCGGCACCTGGTTCGGCAGATCCGCAGCGGGCGTTCCCTCTTCCGGGGAGAAGGTGAACACGCCCACGTGGTCGAAGCGCTGTTCGGCCACGAAGTTGAGCAGGTGCTCGAAGTGCTCGTCGGTTTCACCGGGGAAGCCCACGATGAACGTGGTGCGCAGCACCGCATCAGGTAGCTGCTCGCGAATCCGCTTCAGCACCCCGCCAGTCACATCGGCCTGCCAGGGACGGTTCATCGCCCGCAGCACATCAGGGTGGCTGTGCTGCAGGGGCAGATCCAGGTAGGGCAGCACATTCGGCACGTCCCGGTAGGCCGCCAGCACCTCGCTGGTGAGGCCGGTGGGGTAGGCGTAGTGCACGCGGATCCAGGGGATCTCCACCTCGCCGAGGGCCCGCAGCAGTTCCGCCAGCTGGGGCTTGCCGTAGAGGTCAAGGCCATAGTTGGTGGTGATCTGGCTGATCAGCACCAGCTCCTGCACCCCCTGGGCGGCCAAGGTGTGGGCTTCAGCCACGATCGATTCAATCGTGCGGGAACGCTGGTCGCCCCGCAGCTTGGGAATGATGCAGAAGGCGCAGCGGTAGTCGCAGCCCTCGGCCACCTTCAGATAGGCCACTGCTTCGCTGGTGGTGCGATAGCGCGGCAGGTGTTC
>CAIOXF010000037.1 GCA_903862155.1 uncultured cyanobacterium
AGCTGCACCTTCTGCAGCGGCGATCGGCACCCGGCGATGGGGCAGCCAGTCGCGCAGGGCCTCATAGGTGAGCCAGCGACCCAGTTCAGCCATGGCGCTGGCGTAAAGGGCCGGGGGCGTGGCCGTGTCGCGCAACACGCTTAACCAGTGACCGATCAGGGGGTGGGGCGGCACCACCACCCGCAGGGTCATGCCCATGGCTGCCATAACTTGATCGCCCACCGTAAAACCGTGCCCGTGGCTGCTCCCCTGGCTCCCCGTCGCAGGCTGCCGCTGCGTGCCGTTCTCGCCAGCCTGGCGCTGGCCTTTGTTATGGCCACCGGCTGGTTGGCTGCAGCGCAACCCGCCCTGGCGATCACGGCCCCAGAGCTGCGCGGGCAGCGGGCGCTGCAGGATCTACAGCCCGACATGCACGGTCGCAACCTGCAGCAGCAGGAATTTTTGAAGGCCTCGATGGTGGGCTTCAACCTCAGCGACACCGACCTGCGCGGCGCCGTGTTCAACGGCAGCGACCTGCAGGAGGCCAACCTGCACGGGGCAGACCTGGAAGACGCCGTGGCCTTTGCCACCCGCTTTGAAAACAGCGATCTGAGTGGCGCCGTGCTGCGCAACGCCATGCTCATGCAGAGCCATTTCAAAGGTGCCCTGATCGAGGGTGCTGATTTCACCGATGCGGTGCTCGATCTGCCCGAGCAAAAGGGGCTCTGCCAGCGGGCCACGGGCGTGAATCCCCGCACGGGTGTGGCCACGCGCGACAGCCTCGGCTGCCGCTGAGACAGCCCACCTACCATTCCAATACCGGTTCCGGCGGGGATCAGCCGCTGGAGAAAACGGGGAAAGTCCGGTGCAAGCCCGGCACTGTCCCGCAGCTGTGAAGGCCCTTGTTTCAAGTGGCCCAGTCAGAACGCCCGCCGGTTCTCTGCTCTCGACGAGGATCGACCTTTGAACAAGTCTTTGTTCGTGGCCACTGGCCGTGCTGCCGGCCCCCTGATGGGCGCCGCACTGCTCGTGGCTTCTCTGTTCACGCCAGCCCTGGCCCACCACCCCTTCGGCATGGCTGAAGGCGGAACCCTCAACGCCTGGCAGGGGCTGCTGAGCGGCATCGGCCATCCCCTGCTCGGCCCCGATCACCTGCTCTTTCTTCTGGCCATTGGGTTTGTGGGCTTCGCCCGTCCGCAGGCCTGGGTGGTCCCCCTGCTGGCCGTAGGCCTGGGCGGCAGCGCCCTCTCCCAGGTGGTGGCCCTGCCGGATGCCCTGGCCCCCTGGGCCGAATCCCTGGTGGCCATCAGCCTGGCCCTTGAAGGGCTGGTCGCCCTCTCGGTGTTGCCGGCCGCCTGGTTGCTGCCCCTGTTCGGGGTCCATGGGTTCCTGCTCGGCGGCACGATCGTGGGTGCCGAACCCACGCCACTGGCGGCCTATTTCCTTGGTTTGCTGCTGGGCCAGGGTGCGCTGCTCCTGGTGGTCACGGCTCTGTCACAGCGGCTGCTGGGCTGGCTCGGTCAACAGGGTCAGCGGCTGGCCGCCGGTATCTGGATCGGCATCGGCTTTGCGTTCGCCTGGGTCGCCCTGGTTCCCTGAGTCTGGTCTGACCCCCCATGCCAACAACATCAACGCGTCTGCCGGTCACGGTGGTGACTGGGTTCCTTGGGGCGGGTAAAACCACCCTGCTGCGTCACCTCCTCCTCAACAGTGGCCAGCGCCTGGCGGTGCTGGTGAATGAATTCGGAGAGGTGGGCATCGATGGCGACCTGATCCGCAGCTGCGGCTTCTGCCCCGACGACGAACTCGAGGGCCGGCTGGTGGAGCTGGCCAACGGCTGCCTCTGCTGCAGCGTGCAAGACGACTTCATCCCCACAATGGAGCGACTGCTGGAGCGGGCCGACCAGCTCGACGGGATCGTGGTGGAAACCAGTGGTCTGGCGCTGCCGGAACCCCTGGTGGCGGCCTTTGGATGGCCTGCAATCCGCACCCGTACCCGCGTTAATGGGGTGGTGGCGGTGGTGGATGGCGAAGCCCTTGCGGCCGGTTCCGTGGTGGCCGATCCCGAAGCCCTGGAGCGCCAGCGCCAGGAGGATCCCAGCCTGGATCACGCCAGCGCGATCGAGGATCTGTTCCACGAACAGTTGGAAGCAGCTGATCTGGTGGTGGTGAGTCGTGCCGACTGCCTCGATAGCGAGGCCCTAGAGCGCGTGCGTCAGCGGGTAGCCGAGGCGGTACGGCCGGGAACGCCGGTACTGCCAGTGCAGCGCGGTGCCCTAGATCCGGCCGTGGCCTTGGGCCTGGAAGCAGCCCCCCGTGAACCGGATCATCACCACGATCACGATCACCACGGCGACCACGACCACGACCACCACGACCACGCCCATGTGGCGATGGAGTCGATGGCGGTGGAGATCGAGGGACGGTTCGAACGCGATGCGCTCGAGCAGGCCCTGGCGGAATTCATTCGCAACCACGGCCTGGTGCGCGTGAAGGGGCGGCTGTGGCTGGCGGGCAAGGCCCTCCCCCTGCAGATCCAGGCGGCTGGGCCCCGGCTGGAGTGCTGGTTTGAAGGCCAGGCGGGCGTGGTTGGCACGCCGGGTTTGGCCCTGGTGCTGATGGGCTTCAAGCTTGATCAGGACGCCATCCGCGGCCAGCTCTCCGCCCTGGCGGGCTGACGTTCAGTCGAGGGGGATCGGCCCACGGGCGCAGACGCCATCCCAACAGAGGGCGGCGTCTGCGGTCCAGTTGGCGCTGACGGCCTGCCAGCCCGCATGGCGGTGGCGACGCATCGTGAGCCCGCCACGGCCGTCGTGGCGGAACTCAATGCGTTGATCGCCGCTGGTGATCCACCAGTGCTCACCGATGCGTTCCACCTGCATGGTGCAGAGCGTCCAGGCGCCGGCATCGAGGCTGCACTCCAGCGGTACCCGCAGTTCGGCCCCCACAGCAGCGCCGCTGATCAGCAGTCCCAGCAGGAGGGGGATCGGGCGGAGCACCGGGGTGCAGGCGGACCTACCTCCAACCTGACCAGCAGCGCAAGGGCAGGCACCCCGGGCTGCCAAGATTTAACAAACCTCCGGCTGTCACGGTGCCACGATTCAGCGCGCGCGTTCAGGTGTCCCTCAGGCCTTCGGTGCTGGATCCAGCCGGTGAGGCCACCAGAGCAGCCGCTGGCCGCCTTGGGGTGACGGGTGTGACCCGTCTGCGGATCGGTAAGGCCATCGAGGTGGAGCTGGAGGCCGACGATCAGGCCAGTGCCCAGGCCCAGCTAGAGCTGCTCAGCGATCGCCTGCTGGCCAATCCCGTGATTGAGAACTGGAGCCTGGAGCGGCTCGAGCAGGTCAGCATTACCGCCGCCTGAGCACCGCCATGACCGTCGGCATCGTGGTGTTTCCCGGTTCGAACTGCGATCGGGATGTGCGTTGGGCCCTGGAGGGCTGTCTCGAGATCTCAACCCGGTTCCTCTGGCATGAGGAGCGAGATCTCAGCGGCTTGGAGGCCGTGGTGATCCCGGGTGGCTTCAGCTATGGCGATTATCTGCGTTGCGGCGCTATCGCCCGTTTTGCTCCCGTGCTGGAGGAGGTGAAGGCCTTTGCCGAGCGGGGCGGGGCCGTGCTCGGCATTTGCAACGGCTTCCAGGTGCTCACCGAGATGGGGCTTCTTCCTGGCGCCCTCACCCGCAACGAGAAGCTCCACTTCATCTGCGAACCGGCCGAGCTCACGGTGCAGCCGGGCCAGTGCCGCTGGCTCCAGGGTTACGGCGCCGATGAAACTGTCACCTTCCCGATCGCCCACGGCGAGGGGCGTTTCCAGTGCGAGTCCGACCAGCGCAAGGCCCTGGAAGACGGGGGCCAGGTGGTGCTCCGCTATCGCCAGAACCCCAACGGTTCGGTGGCCGACATCGCTGGCATCACCAACGCGGGCGGGAATGTGCTCGGCCTGATGCCCCATCCGGAGCGGGCCTGCGACAGCCAGACTGGAGGCGCGGATGGCCGCCGCCTGCTGGCGAGCCTGCTGGGCTGAGCTTGGGCAAAAAAAGGGGGGCCTGAGCCCCCCTGATCATCAGTTGAGCGCTGGGCTCAGTTCACGGCAGCGAAGAAGTCCTTCGACTTCACGGGGTCGGGATTCATGGTCTTGGCGCCGGGCTGCCAGTTAGCGGGGCACACCTCATCGGGATGGCTCTGCACGTACTGGAAGGCCTGGAGCAGACGCAGGGTCTCGTCAACGCTGCGGCCCACGGGCAGGTTGTTGATCGTGCTCTGCATGATCACGCCCTCGGGATCGATGATGAAGAGGCCGCGCAGGGCAACACCGGCCTCCTCATCAAGCACTTCATAGGCACGGGCAATCTCTTTCTTGAGATCGGCCACCAGCGGGTAGGCGATGTCGCCAAGGCCGCCGTTTTTGCGCTCGGTCTGAACCCAGGCCAGGTGGGAGAACTGGCTGTCCACCGACACGCCCAGCACTTCACAGTTGCGGCTGGTGAACTCGGTGATGCGGTCGGAGAAGGCGGTGATCTCCGTGGGGCACACGAAGGTGAAGTCCAGGGGATAGAAGAACAGCACCACGTACTTGCCGCGGTACTGGGACAGGGTCACCGTCTTGAACTCCTGGTCCACCACAGCAGTGGCGGTGAAATCCGGAGCCTGCAGACCGACGAGTCGGGACATGGTCGAGAAGAACGGATGAGTTGGGGGAGCGGCTGGCGGTGCGGGACATGGGTTGCCTCCGTGACCGGAGGGGCTTGCCCGAAGTCGGACCGACTTCCACTTACCTGCTTAACAAGCTATCACAAATGGCCGGATCACCGGGCCAATAGGCTGATGACACCGATGTTGAAGGCGGACCGCCTGTCTTGATGGCCTGGGATCCCACCGTGCTGCGCAAATACAACACCACGGGGCACTTTCGTTTGCTCAACCAGCTGCGTGGTGAGCTCAAAGACCATCCCCTGGTGCGGCCCAAGCAGGGGGAAACCGTGGGTGATGCCAACCGCAGCAAGGCCCTCACCCGGATTCTGGAAGGCCGTGGTGCCGGAGGCGGGCGAAGCCGTCGCGTGGCGGCTGTGGTGGAAGCCCCGGCTCCGGAACCTATAGCCACCGATGACCCGGCCTTCGATGGCTTCCGGGATCGGCTGAATGCCGTGGAACTGCGCTGATCGCGCGGCCCTGAACAGCCATGCAACCGGGCGACGCGGTGGAATATCTGAGCTCCGCCAAGGGCTGGATCCACGCGATCTACGTGGGTGAGAGCGAAAGTGGCGATGCCAGCCGCTGTCTGATTCGTATTGGTGGAGGCGAAGCTCTTTCGGAGGTGTCGCTCCGCAGTCTGAGGGCTCCCCTTGTGAACAACGATCAGGACGCGTCCGATTCGGAGCCCAGTACCTGATCACGCCAGTCGGGGCCCAGCCTGGCTTCGATGAATCCGCGGATCAATTGGCGCACCACCTGGGAAGGGGTGAGGTCTTCCCGGCGACAGATCGCCTCCAGTGCGGCCTTCTTCTTGGGGTCGATCAGCACGCTCAGGCGGGCGGTTCGCTCCTCCACTGGCGGGTGGCCCGACTCGCTGGGAGCAGACACCGACGCAGAAGTGACTGGCGAGCGGGACACGGCCGTGTGGGGCGGAGCGGGCTTGTTCGGCGCTGGTTTTGATCCTACGGGGTGTTCAACGAATAATATTGAGATTCGACGGACCATCCATGCTTGCGGGCACGGATGATCCAATCCTGTGGAGGTCTGATGGCGGACGAGCGCACCGGTTTTCGCTACGACGTCGGAGACGCCGTGGTGAAGGTGAATCGGCAGGGCCGCTCGCGCCGCGGTTGGATCATGGCGCGCGTGGAGCAGAAGAATTCGCGGGGCACCCGCATGCCGGCCTACGTGATCCGCTGGCGCGACAGTGAGCGCCCGGAACGGGTGCTCCAGCACATGCTGATCAACGATCCCGAGCCCACACCTCCGGACGATCCCGCGATCCTCACCGTGCCGATTCCCGACAAGCTGCTGGCCGGCTGATCCGGGGCTCAGGGTCTGTTGCAGGCCTGGGAGTTCATGAACAGGATGCCCAGCACGGTGCATTGCAGGGTCGAGAAGCCGTCGAGCGCCTGTTCCACATCGGCGGCGAAACCGGTGTCTGCTTGCTGCGCCGGTTTCACGGTGGCATCACCACCGCCCACCGGAGGAGGCAGGGCTTCGGCTCTAGCCCGGAGCGGTGCTCCCAGTGCCAAGACCGCCAGCAGTGCAACGCCTGATCGCTTCATGGCCCCGTAGCGCAGTCCATCTCTGTTGTAGGGATGGGCGGTGGCGCGGAAATGAGTACAACCACCTGGCTCGTGCCGCCATAGGCTCGCCCCAACCCACAGCACTGCCGTGACGGACAAGCCTTTCCAGTACGAGCCCGTGGAGCGCTTCGGCGAAGGTCTCACCACGGCCCGGCCCTGGAATCAATCGGCCCTTGTGCGTGTGGAGCGATTGAACGGGCGAGTGGCCATGCTCGGCTTTGCAGCGGCCCTCATCGGGGAGCTGATCACGGGCCACGGACCGGCCGGCCAGGTCCTGGCCCTGCTGCGCTGGTATCTCAGCTAGGGCTGGCCAATGGTGGGCCCTGGGGAGCATGGTGAGCAGGCCTTGCTCCACCTCCCATGGCCGACGCGCCCTACCTGATTGCGCTTGCGCTGTTGGAGCAAAACGGCGAGCGGGCGATGCCCCTGCAGGGCAAATCCCTGAGGGAGCCAATTCCCGCCGGCGCTGATCCCGGTGAAGTGGGGCAGCAGCAGGCCTTGGAGCTGTTGGTGCGGGTGTGGCAGCGCAGCGACACCGGTGCCCTGGCACGGGCAGCGGCCGACCGGAGCCTTCTGCTGGCTGAAATCCCGATCGAGGCCCTGATGGATCAATTGCCGGCCTGGAAGGCCCAATGGATCCGCAGCGGCGACACCGCCGCATTCGTAGCCCAGGTCAAGGGATTGGGTGGGGGCATCTGGAGCCTGAATCTGGAAGCTCGCGGCCCCCTGGGCTTCAAACCCTTGGTCTGAGTCGTTAGGAACAGCTGAATCACATCCCACACAGATTCACTTGCCGCGCTGGGGTTCGGCTCTTCGGCAGCAGCAACACTGGGCTCAAGGTCATGCATGTGGTGCCTACCAACTTCAGCAACGCCACGGGAAACGGCTGACCAAACCACACCCATGTGGCAGTGCATGAGGCCCTGCTTATTCCCCGAGCGCTTGAGCGACCGCCCGTTGGAACACGTCCTCTTCCGGCGTCACACCGGTCCAGAGCTGGAACAGCTGCATCGCCAGTTGCACCAGCATCTCCACCCCATCGACCACCCCGCACCCGTGGTCTCGCGCGGCGGCAAGAAACGGCGTGAGCCGTGGGTTGGTGATCACATCCACGGCGGTGCAGCCCGGATCCACCGTGGACCACTGCACTGGTACCGGCTCCAGCTCTGGCGCACAGCCCAGGTGGGTCGCATTCATCAGCAGCGTGGTGCCTACCGGAACCGCCACCTCCCCCTCCCAGGGCTGCCAGACAGCCGGCACCCCACTGGCGCGCGTCACAGTGGCAGCCACCTCCTCTCCCTGCTCGCGACGCCTGGTCACCAAGGTGAGATGGCTGGCCCCGGCCCAGGCCAGCTCCACCGCCATCGCGCGGCCGGCGCCACCAGCCCCGAGCATCACCACCCGCTGGCCGGC
>CAIOXF010000038.1 GCA_903862155.1 uncultured cyanobacterium
CCCACAAGCTTCTGGCGCAAATTCTTGATCTTGTCGCGCAGATTGGCGGCTTCCTCGAACTCGAGGTTCTTGGCGGCGGCCTTCATCTTCTCCTCAAGCTGCTGAATCAGCTCGGGGAGGGATTCAAGGGGCACTTCGTTGTGCTCGGCCTGCTCGGTGGCCTGCTCCAACTGCTCGTCGTTGAGGCGGCGCGACACCTCTAGGAACGCCAGGATCGAGTTGCCAGCTCGTTTTCCAGCAGGGGTGGGTGTGATGCCGTGTTTTTCGTTGTAGGTCTGTTGGATGCGACGGCGGCGCTCGGTTTCTTCGATCGCCTTGGCCATGGAGTCCGTGAGGTTGTCGGCGTAGAGCAGGGCGACCCCTTCCACGTGGCGGGCGGCTCGGCCGAT
Source organism: uncultured cyanobacterium (assembly GCA_903862155.1). GTDB lineage: Bacteria > Cyanobacteriota > Cyanobacteriia > PCC-6307 > Cyanobiaceae > UBA5018. Next base: position 390 of record CAIOXF010000038.1, read on the forward strand.
GGTTTGGATCAGGGAGCGTTCAGCCCGCAGGAAGCCCTCCTTATCGGCGTCGAGGATCGCCACCAGTGACACCTCGGGAAGGTCGAGGCCTTCGCGCAGCAGGTTGACACCCACCAGCACGTCGTATTCGCCGTTGCGTAAGTCTTGGATAATCTCGATGCGCTCGATCGAGTGAATCTCGGAGTGCAGATAGCGCACCCGCACCCCGTTTTCGGCAAGGTAGTCGGTGAGGTCTTCTGCCATGCGCTTGGTGAGCGTGGTCACCAGCACGCGCTCATTTTTCTCGGCCCGCAGGCGGATCTCAGCAAGGAGGTCATCGACCTGACCATCGGTAGGCCGCACCTCCACCACCGGATCCAGCACACCGGTCGGACGGATCACCTGCTGCACCACCTGGCCATCGCTCTGCCTGAGCTCCCAATCGCCCGGGGTGGCACTCACGAAGATCGTCTGCTGAGCCTTCTCCCAGAACTCTTCACCCTTGAGCGGGCGGTTATCAGCCGCCGAGGGCAGACGAAAACCATGCTCGATCAGCACCTGCTTGCGCGACTGATCGCCGTTGTACATGGCCTGCAACTGGGAGCAGGTGACGTGGCTTTCGTCCACCACCAGCAGCCAGTCCTTGGGGAAGTAATCGATCAGGCATTCCGGAGGAGTGCCGGCGGGGCGGCCAGCCAAATGGCGTGCGTAGTTCTCCACGCCGTTGCAGTAGCCCACCTGCTCCAGCATCTCCAGGTCGTAGGTGGTGCGCTGCTCCAGGCGCTGGGCTTCCAGCAGGCGCCCCTGGCTGTTGAGGTGATCGAGCCGCTGCCGCAGCTCATCACGGATCGCCTTGATCGCCTCATCAAGCCGCTCCTTCGGTGTCACGAAGTGCTTGGCCGGATAGATGTTGATCGCATCCAGGCTCTGGAGAATTTCACCGGTGGTGGGATCCACATAGCGGATCGCTTCCACCTCATCGCCAAAGAGCTCAATGCGCACCAAGCGATCTTCATAAGCGGGGCCGATCTCCAGCACATCGCCGCGTACCCGGAAGCGACCGCGGGAAATCTCTAGGTCATTGCGGGAGTACTGGTTGCTCACCAACTCCCTCAGGGAGCCGCGCAGATTGAGCGTATCGCCCACCTGGAACTTCACCGCTGCTTTCAAATATTCACTGGGGATCCCCAGGCCGTAGATGCAACTAATCGAGGCCACCACGATCACATCACGGCGCTCGAACAACGAGCGGGTGGCGGAGTGGCGCAGCATGTCGATCTCTTCGTTGATCGATGCTGTTTTGGCGATGTAGGTGTCGGAGACAGGCACATACGCCTCCGGCTGGTAGTAGTCGTAGTAGGAGATGAAATATTCAACTGCGTTATTCGGGAAAAACTCCCGCAGCTCATTGCAGAGCTGGGCCGCCAGCGTTTTGTTATGGGCCAACACTAGGGCCGGTCGACCGGTGCGGGCGATCACATTGGCGACCGTGAACGTCTTGCCGGTGCCGGTGGCGCCCAGCAGTGTTTGGTAGCGCTCGCCCGCTTCCACGCCCTTCACCAGGCCAGCAATGGCCTCGGGCTGGTCCCCCTTGGGCTCGTAGGGGGCGTGAAGTTGGAACGGCGTCACGGGCATCGGCCCATTCTCTCGGGATTGAGCTCCCGGGCGCGGGTCACGTGCGCGTGAACGACACCTCGAGCCCAAGCATCCGCAGCACCACCGCACTCAACACTGAATACACAACGGCTCCCAGCACGGCGCTGCGCAGGCCGTAGCGCAACCGGAACCCCTCCATCAGCCAGGCCGCCAGGCCAAACAACAGGATGCTGATACCCCAGTCGAACAGCCAGGTAACGGGCCAGATCAACCCACCCAGGCTGGTGATCGCCCAGGGCAAACCCAACACCACCTTCAGCGGCCAGATCAGGATCGTGCCCAGCATCCCGATGAGCACAGCAGCCAGAAAGGCATTGCCGAAACCGTCGAGCTCAACCCCCAGCGGCAGCCTGGCCACCACCAGAAGGACCACGGCCCGGATCGGCCACTGCAGCATCCATAAAAAAGAGCCCATGCGGTTGGCATCGCACGGGCCCAGCTTGCCCAGAAAGGGGCTGATCGGTGCAGCTTGAAGCGACCTCAGACGGCAGCCTTCACGCCTTCACCGAGGGCCTCGCGCAGGCCACGCACCACAGCCACCATGGCCAGCTCGTCGTTGAGCTTGTTCACAGCCGAACCCACCCCCACACCGGCAGCGCCGGAGGCAATGGCCATCGGCACGGTGACCGCCGACAGACCTGACGCGCAGAGCACCGGGACCGTGACGGCACGGCTGATGCTGAAGGCAGCGGCCAGGGTGGGGGCGGCCTTCTCGATCAGGCCGAGGCTGCCGGCGCTGAAGGGCTTGGCGCTGGTGCCGCCTTCGGTCTGGATGATGTCGGCGCCGGCCGCCACCAGATCCACAGCCAGTTGCTCCTGCTGATCCAGGGGGAGCACATGGGGCACGGTGACACTCAGCACCACCTCAGGCAGCAGCTCACGGGTGCGACGGGTGATGGCCAGCACTTCCTCAGCGTCGAACACGCGGCCCAGGGGATAGAAGGCGTCGTAGTTACCGATTTCCACCATGGCGGCACCGGCGGCCACTGCCGCGGGGAACAGCTCGGGATCCACGGCACTCACGCAGATCGGCAGTCCGCTCACCTCAGCAGCCAGCTTCACCAGCTCGGGATCGCAGGCAATGTCGATCACATCGGCACCGCCACGGCCACCAGCGCGGGCGATGCGCTCCACGGAAGCGGTGTCGAAGTTGGCGAGGCCGGCGATCACCTTCAGCAGGCGGCGCTCCACCAGGGCGGCGCGGAGCGGGGCAGAGAGGCGATCAATGCGCGACATACCGGATCACGTGAGAGTGGTGTGATTCTCCCACCCGGCTTCCAGGCCAGTCGATGACGCCCCGCTGGAGCCCGTTCCACCTGCGCCTGCACCGGCTGCTGCTGCACCGCCCGCAGCTCCTACCGCAGGCGGCCCCGCTGCTGCTGGCCGTGTCGGGCGGGCAGGACTCCATAGCGATGACGGGTCTACTGCTGGACCTCAGGCGCCTGCATGGGTGGAGCCTGCAGCTATGGCATGGGGATCACGGCTGGCGCCCCGAATCAGGGGAACAGGCGCGGGAGCTGGCGGCTTGGGCTGAGGACCAAGGGCTGACGATCTCGGTAGAGCGCTGGGCTCGCAATGAGGCGCATCTGGGCATGCCGGGCGGCGCCATGTCGGAAGCCGGTGCGAGGGAATGGCGGTATGGCTGCCTGGAGCGGGAGGCACGGCGGGTTGGGGCGACCCATGTGCTCACCGGCCACACCGCCAGCGACCGGGCCGAGACGCTGCTGCTACATCTGGCGCGGGGGAGTCATCGGCGCGGGCTAGGCAGCCTGCAGTCGCAAAGGGAGCTGGCGCCTGGCGTGACGCTGGTGCGGCCGCTGCTGAGCTTCAGCCGCGCGGACACCGCCGCCATCTGCAGTGAGCTGGACCTACCGATCTGGGAGGACAGCTCCAACAGCGATCCGCGCTTCAGCCGCAACCGGGTGCGCCAGGAGGTGATGCCGGTGCTGGAGTCGCTGCACCCCGGAGCCAGCCGGCGGCTGGCGGCAACGGCCGAGCGGCTGGAGGAGGAATCAGATACCGAAGTGGAGCTGATCGAGCTGGCGCTGCAGGGCCTCGTGGTGGCAGACCAAGCGACTGCGAGCCATGGGACGTCGGGCGCCCTGAACCGCCCAAGCCTGGTCGCCCAATCCCCGGCCAACCAACGACGCCTTCTTCAGCACTGGTGCCGCACCCGCAGCGGCCAGACCCTGGCGGCCAGGCAACTGGAGCTGCTGCTGCAACGGCTGGCAGAGAGACAGCCCCCAGGCGCGATGCATCTGGCCGCGGGCTGGCAGCTTCACTGGGACCGCTCCACACTGCAGCTGGAGCAGCGTTAGCCATGGTCGATCCCACGCCGGAGCAACAGCAGGAGCAATACGCCGCGATCGAGTTGCTCTACAGCGAGGGCAGGTGGAACGACGTGCTGCAAGCCAGCGAAGCCCTTCTGGCAGCACTGCCGCCAGTGCAAAACCATCGGCTTCGCGCCCGCCTGGATCTGGTGATCGGCCACACCCTGCTCTACGGACTGGCCAATGCCAACGCCGCCGAGCAGCGCTATCGCATCGTGCTACTGGAAACCGAAGAACCGGTCCTGCGCGAGATCGCTGCGCATGGGCTGGTGCGCTGCAACGAACAGCGCATGAACTCAGGAGCCCCTGCTGAGCTGGAAGCCAAGGCAATGGCCGGCGGAGTCGCGGCTGCAGAGCCTCGAACGGCATCCACCACTGCATCCACCACTGAAGCAGCACTGCTCAGTGCCAGCACTACAGCGGAGGTCAAGCCAGGGATCAGCGCTGCCTTCACAGATTCCCTCAACGCTCCCGGCTCTGCCTCTGCCGACCCCACTGCATTCCAACAGTCTGGCGCTGCCGCCATGCCCTGGGAGACGGCGGTTGTGCCTGGCATAGCCGGAGATGGCGGGCTCAGCAATAGCGGCAGCAACGCTGCGATGCCGTGGCTTGCGGAGCTGGGCAGCGCAGCGCCTGCTTCGCCGGATGAGCCTGGGGCTGCTGAGGCGGAACCGCTCATCGCCGAACCCGTTGCGAATCAGGCGTTATCAGATTCCGTACGGACCGTACGGCACTCGGAAACCGCGACTTTGCAGCCCCCCCCTCTGCAAATGCAGGCCGTTGCAGAGTCACAAAGCCCAACCGCAGCCAACGTCACCCCAAGCGCCACCGCCGAAGAAACCCTGGCCTTGCTGCGGGAACCCGATGAGCTCATCCCCGTGACTGTGCAGGTGCTGGAAGACACCACACCAATCCCGGAATCAGCGAAGCCGGAACCCGCCAGAGAAGAACCCCCGCTGAGTCCCGGCGAGATGGCGAAACTGGCGCGGGGGCTTCTGGAAGTGGTGCTGCGCTAAAGCGCGCAGCCTGAGGGCTCAACCCGCCGCAGCGGAACGGCGGCGGCGGGTGCGACCGGCGGGTTCGGATTCGGCCACAGCCTCGGCTGCCGGCTTAGCGGCAGCAGCAACACCAGCCGGAGCACCCACAGCGGCGAGTTCACGTTGGGGCACAGGAGCTCCGCCAGAGGCGGCTGCCGCAACTACGGGAGCCCGGTCGGCCTGGCGCTCGAAACGGGGGGCCCGGTCTTCGCGGCCACGGCCTCCATCGCGTGCGCCATCGCGACCACCACGGCCGCGGGGTGCCGGGCGGGTGTCGGGTTCAGCGTCAGCGCGGCCCTTGTAGGCGGGGGTGCCGGCGGGGGCGGGCTGCACCAGGCAAATGATCAGCGGCTCCACCTGGAGTTCGCGGCGCAAGCGGCGCTGCAGGCCCACCTCCACTTCGCGCTGCACGCCCACCCAATCCACATCGGGTGCCTTGCCGCCGCTGTTGCGGCAGAGCTGGTTCCAGCGGTTCTCCAGCACCCAGCCGATCTCGCGCTCGGCCCAGAGGCTGAGCTTGCGGGGGTCGGCAGTGGTCACCACACCACGCAGGTTCACGCGCGGAGGCGCGGCCATCACACCGTCGGTGCTGATCACGGCCAGCAGAGTGATCACGCCGTCTTCGGCGAGCTGCTGACGCTCCTTCAGCACGCGGGCATCCACGATGCCGTTGCGGGAGGCATCGAGCAGCTCGATACCGGCCTTCACCGGATCACCCTTGCGAATCGAATCGGCGGTGAGTTCCACCACATCGCCGTTGTCGATGATCAGCATGTTGTCGGCCGGAATGCCCATCGACATGCCCGTCTTGGAGTGAGCCACGAGCATGCGGTGCTCGCCGTGCACCGGCACAAAGAACTTGGGCCGGGTGAGGGCCAGCATCAGCTTCTGGTCTTCCTGGCTGCCATGGCCAGACACGTGGATGCCTTCGCCCTTGCCGTAGATCACCTTGGCGCCGAGCATCATCAGCCGGTCGATGGTGTTCACCACAGAGATGGTGTTCCCCGGGATCGGGCTGGCCGAGAAGATGATCGTGTCGCTGGTCTTCACCTGCACTTGGGGATGTTCACCCCGGGAGATGCGGCTCAGGGCAGCGAGGGGCTCACCCTGGCTGCCGGTCATCAGCAGCAGGGTTTCGCGATCCGGCAGATCGCGGATCTGCTTGATCGGCACAAACAGATCATCCGGGCAGCGCATGTAGCCCAGCTCACGCGCCTTGGCGATCACGTTGAGCATGGAGCGGCCGAGCAGGCCCACCTTGCGGCCGTGCTTCATGGCCAACTCGAGGATCATCGCCACGCGATGGGTGGAGCTAGCGAAGGTGGTGAGGATCACCCGGCCTTCGGCTTGGGCGATGTGGCGATCGAGGTTGGGGAACACGGCCCGCTCGGGCGGTGTGAAGCCCGGCAACTCGGCATTGGTGGAGTCCGAGAACAGGCAGAGCACACCCTGCTCGCCGTAGTGCGCCATGCGCTGGATGTCGAAGTTCTCGCCATCCACGGGGGTGTGGTCGAACTTGAAGTCACCGGTGAACACCACCACACCCACCGGCGTGGTGATCGCCAACGAGAAGCTGTCGGCGATGGAGTGGGTGTTACGGATGAACTCCACCTTGAAGCTCTGGCCCACTTGCACCACATCACGGGGCCGCACCGTCTGAATCGTGGTGCGGTCGGTAACGCCGGCCTCCTCCATCTTTCCCTGCAGCATCGACATCGCGAGCCGCGGGCCGTAGATCACCGGGATGTTGAAGTGCTTGAGGTGGTGCGGAATACCACCGATGTGATCTTCATGACCATGGGTCACGATCATGGCGCGGATGCGCTTCTGGTTTTCGCGCAGATAGCTGGTGTCGGGCAGCACCACGTTCACGCCGTGCATGCCATCGCTGGGGAAGGCCAGGCCGGCATCCACGAGCATCAGATCGTCGCCGTACTCGAACACGCAGGTGTTCTTGCCGATCTCATGCAGACCCCCAAGCGGGATCACGCGCAGGGTGGGTTGCTGAGGCTTCTGGCCGTTGGAACTGGTCATGAAGAAGGGTTCAGAAAACGAAGGGAAAAACTGTGTTGTTGACGTAACGCGGCCCGCAGATGGGCGAGCAGAGCCTTGGCGTCAGGTGGGACGCAGGGCGGCCAGGGTTTCGGAGAGGCGTTGTTTCACGTCGTCGTTGGCGGGTAACAAGGGCAAACGGGGGGCACCAACCGGCCAGCCGCTGAGCTCCAGCGCGGCTTTCACGGGAATCGGATTGGTGGTGCAGAACAGGGCTTTGCAGAGCGGCAGCAGTTGCTCGTGGATGGCCAGGGCCGCAGCGTGATCGCCATCCAGGAAGGCCTTGATCATGGCGCTGATCTGGGGTCCTGCCACATGGCTGGCCACGCTCACCACGCCCACGGCACCGACAGCCAGCATGGGCAAGGTGAGGGCGTCATCGCCGCTGTAGATCGCCAACCGATCGCTGCATTGGGCCCGCAGCGCGCTCACTTCCTCGGTGGTGCCGCTGGCGGCCTTGAAGCTCACCACGTTGGGCAGATCCATCAGCCGCGCCGTGGTGTCCGGCGCCAGGCTGGTGCCGGTGCGGCCAGGGATGTTGTAGAGCATCAGCGGCAGCTCGGGTGCCGCTGAGGCCACCGCCCGGAAATGGGCTTCCAGGCCGTCCTGGGGAGGCTTGTTGTAGTAAGGCACCACCACCAGAGCCCCATCGGCACCCAGTTGAGCCGCCTTGGCCGTGGCGCTCACCGCCTCCGCCGTGCAGTTGCTGCCACAGCCCGCCACCAGCTTGGCGCGGCCGCCCACGGCGTTCTTGACCGCAGCGAAGAACGCGTGTTCCTCCTCCCAGCTCAAGGTGGGCGACTCGCCAGTGGTGCCGCACAGCACCAAGCCATCGGAGCCGTTGCTCACCAGGTGATCGGCAAGCCGGCCCGCCAGATCAAGGTTGATCGAGCCGTCGGCTGCGAAGGGCGTCACCATCGCGGTGACCACCCGTCCGAAGGGTGCGTTGGCCCAGCTCAAGCAACACCTCCCTTCATCAGGAGTTCAGCGATCTGAATCGCGTTCAGCGCTGCACCCTTGCGGATCTGGTCGCCACAGAGCCAAAGCTCGAGAGCATGGGGATCGCTGAGGTCTTGGCGGATGCGGCCCACGGCCACCGGATCACGGCCGGTCACATCGTTGGGCATGGGGAAGCGGTTGGTCTCGAAGTTCTCCAGCAACTCCACGCCCGGAGCCACCTGGAGCAGCTCCCGCGCTTCATCCACCGGAAAGGGCTCGTAAAACTCGATATTCACGGCCTCGGAATGGGCCCGCAGCACCGGCACCCGCACGCAGGTGGCCGAGAGCCGCAGCTCCGGCACCCCCATGATCTTGCGGGTTTCGTTCACCATCTTCAGCTCCTCCTCGCAGTAGCCATTGGCCTGCAGAGGGGAGTTGTGCAGGAAGAGGTTGAAGGCCAGCGAGTAGGGCAGCACTTCGCTCTTGGGCTCACCGCCCTCCAGCACGGTGCGGCTGAGGTTGCGCAGCTCCTCCATGGCGCGAGCTCCGGCGCCGCTGGCGCTCTGATAGGTGCTCACCACCACCCGCTTGATCGGCCGGCGCGCATGCAGCGGCGCCAGGGCCAGCGTCAGCAGGATCGTGGTGCAGTTGGGGTTGGCGATGATCCCCTGGTGGCTGAAGGCTGCCTCGGGATTCACCTCGGGCACCACCAGCGGCACGCCTGGGTCCATGCGGAAGGCGCTGGAGTTGTCGATCACCACGGCGCCGGCCTTGGCGGCCACGGGAGCCCACTGCTTCGAGGCGGAGCCACCGGCCGAAGCCAGCACCACATCCACGTCCTCGAAGGCGGCCTCGCTCACGGCCTGGATCGTGTGGGCCTGCCCCTGCCAGTGCAGGGTCTGACCCGCCGAACGGGGCGATGCCAACACCACCAGCTCCCCAACAGGGAAGGAGCGCTCAGTGAGCAGCTCCAGCAACTCCTGACCCACGGCGCCGGTGGCACCGAGGATCGCCACTTTGAGCGGACGGTTGGGCAGGGCTGGAGCTTGGGCGGTCTGGGCGGCGGGAGCGGCGGTCAAGGAGTGGAGCGGTAGTGGTCGAAAGCTGGTGGCGGAGAAAAGCGACGGACCGGAGGGGCTATCTCAGAAGCCGGAACCGGAAACGCTTGAGAAAAGAGGTATCGCTGTCGTCGTGCGCCGGCTGAACCCTACTTGGCGGATCTGCAGGTGGGCCACTTTCTAGGATGGTGGGCTGCCTTGTGATCGTTATGAGTCCAGCTGCCAGCGCTGCCACCAAGACCGCCGCCAAGAATGATGGTGAGCTCACGGTGAAGGCCAGCCCCCGCCCGGGCAGCCGCGTGGCACTGGAAGTGGCCATCCCCGGCAGCCGCAGCCAGGCCAGCTACGAAGCCGCCCTGGAGAAGCTGAGCCGCAGCGTGAAGCTGCCCGGCTTCCGCAAGGGCAAGGTGCCCCGGCCGGTGCTGCTGCAGCAGCTGGGCCCCCTGCGGGTGCGTGCCACGGCCCTCGAGGAGCTGGTGGATGTGGCCTTCCGCGACGCCCTCGCCCAGGAAGCGGTGGCAGCGATCGGCCGACCCGAGCTCACCGAGGGCTTCGAGGTGGTGCTGGAGCGCTTCGAGCCCGGCAGCGCCATCACCATCATCCTCGAGCTGGATGTGGAGCCCACCCCCAGCCTCAAGGCCACCAAAGGCCTCAAGGCCGAGGCAGAAACCATCAGCTACGACCCCGCCCGGGTGGATGAGCTGATCGAGCAGTCGCGCAAGCAGATGGCCACCCTGGTGCCCGCTGAGGGCCGGGCTGCTGAAGGCGGCGATGTGGCCGTGCTGGCCTTCAGCGGCGTGTACGCCGACACCGAAGAAGCCATCAGCGGCGGCAGCAGCGACGCCATGGAGGTGGAGCTGGAGGAGGGCCGCATGATCCCCGGCTTCGTGGAAGGGGTGATCGGCATGAAGGCGGGCGACACCAAGACCATCAACTGCGAATTCCCCGAGAGCTATCCCCAGGAGGAGGCCGCCGGCCGCAAGGCCCGCTTTGAGATCACCCTCAAGGAGCTGAAGACCCGCGAGCTGCCCGCCCTCGACGACGCCTTCGCCCAGCAGGCCAGCGACAAGCAGACCCTGGCTGAGCTGCGCGAAGACCTTGAAACCCGCCTGAAGGACGACGCCGAGCGCCGCGCCAAGGCCGCCCGCCACGACGCCCTGGTGGCAGCCCTGGTGGAGCAGCTGGAGGAGGAACTGCCGGAAACCCTGGTGCAACAGGAAATCCGGAACCTGATCGAGCAGACGGCCGGCCAGATCGCCCAGCAGGGCATGGACGTGAAGAAGCTGTTCACCCCGGATCTGGTGCGCTCGCTGATGGACACCTCCCGCCCCGAGGCGGAAGAGCGCCTCAAGCGCAGCCTGGCCCTCAAGGCCCTGGCCGAGGCCGAGAAGATCAGCGTGGAAGCCGAGGCGATCGAGGCCAAGGTGAAGGAGATCAGCCGCGGCCTGAGCAATCAGGGCAACATTGATCCGGAGCGCCTGCGCGCCGTGGTGACCGACGACCTTCTGCAGGAAACCCTGCTCGAGTGGCTGGAGGCCAACAGCACCATCACCGAGAAGGCTCCGGCCGCCAAGGAGGCCTGAACAGCGGGGCACACCGCCCCGTTCACTCCCCATAGATTGACGACCAACCCCGGCCAGCCCGCGTGATCGACGCCACCATCCGCCATCCGGTTCACAGCACCTGGACGCCCAACGTGTGGGCCAGTCCCGGGGTGCTGCCCACCGTGGTGGAGCAGTCGGGCCGGGGTGAGCGGGCCTTCGACATCTATTCGCGCCTACTGCGGGAGCGGATCATCTTCCTGGGCACCGGCATCGATGACGCGGTGGCCGATGCCCTGGTGGCCCAGCTGCTCTTCCTCGAGGCGGAAGACCCCGAGAAGGACATTCAGATCTACGTCAACTCCCCCGGCGGCTCCGTGACCGCGGGCCTAGCGATCTACGACACCATGCAGCAGGTGGCACCCGATGTGGTGACCATCTGTTATGGCCTGGCGGCCTCGATGGGGGCTTTCCTGCTCTCAGGCGGCACCAAGGGCAAGCGCCTTGCTCTGCCCAACGCGCGGATCATGATCCACCAGCCCCTCGGTGGAGCCCAGGGCCAGGCGGTAGACATCGAGATCCAGGCCAAGGAAATCCTGTTCCTCAAGGACACCCTCAACGGGCTGATGGCCGAGCACACCGGCCAGCCCCTCGAGAAGATCTCCGAAGACACCGACCGGGACTACTTCCTTTCTCCCGCAGAGGCGGTTGAATACGGCCTGATCGACCGGGTGGTGACTGATACCGCCAGCCTGGTCTGATCCCGCTCCCTGTTTGATCCTTAAGGTCGGCTGACGAACCCCGGTTACGGGTCGATCCTGGGCTTCGGGGCCCCTTCCCACCCTTGCCGATGGCCAAGTTCGACGCCCACCTGAAGTGCTCGTTCTGCGGCAAGTCGCAGGAACAGGTGCGCAAGCTGATTGCCGGTCCGGGTGTCTACATCTGCGACGAGTGCATCGACCTCTGCAACGAGATCCTCGATGAGGAGCTCGCCGAGGGCCATGGCAGTGGCGGCCGCAGTGCGCCCGAGCCCTCCCGCAGCAAGGCGCCCCCGAAGAAGGCCCCCAAGCCTGCGCCAACCCTTGCCGAGATCCCCAAGCCCCAGGAGATCAAGGCCTTCCTGGATCGCCAGGTGGTGGGCCAGGACGAGGCCAAGAAAACCCTGTCGGTAGCCGTCTACAACCACTACAAGCGCCTGGCCTGGCAGGGCGACGGCAAGGGTGAAGCTGACGTCACTGCCACCCGGCTGCACAAGAGCAACATCCTCCTGATCGGCCCCACCGGCTGCGGCAAGACCCTGCTGGCCCAGACCTTGGCCGAACTGCTCGACGTGCCGTTCGCCGTGGCCGACGCCACCACCCTCACCGAGGCGGGCTACGTGGGTGAGGACGTGGAGAACATCCTGCTGCGGCTGCTCCAGAAGGCCGACCTCGATGTGGAGCAGGCCCAGCGCGGCATCATTTATATCGACGAGATCGACAAGATCGCCCGCAAGAGCGAGAACCCGTCGATCACCCGCGACGTGTCGGGCGAAGGGGTGCAACAGGCCCTGCTCAAGATGCTTGAGGGCACGGTGGCCAACGTGCCACCCCAGGGCGGCCGCAAGCACCCCTATCAGGACTGCATTCAGATCGACACCAGCCAGATCCTGTTCATCTGCGGCGGTGCCTTCGTGGGTCTCGATGAGGTGGTGCAGCGGCGCATGGGCCGCAACGCCATCGGCTTCCTCGGGCCCGACGGCAATAACCGCCCCCGCAGCGGTAAGGAGCGGCAGGCCGCAGAGGTGCTCCGCCATCTGCAGCCCGACGACCTGGTGAAGTACGGCCTGATCCCCGAATTCATCGGCCGTTTGCCGGTGAGCGCGGTGCTCGAACCGCTCGACACCAAGGCCCTCGAAGCGATCCTCACGGAGCCGCGCGACGCGCTGGCGAAGCAGTTCCAGACTCTCCTGAGCATGGACGATGTGCGCCTGGACTTCGAGCCCGGCGCCCTCGAGGCCATCGCCTGCGAAGCCCATCGACGCAAGACCGGCGCCCGGGCCCTGCGCGGGATCGTGGAAGAGCTCATGCTCGACCTGATGTACGACCTGCCCTCCCGCAATGACGTGAAGCAGTTCACCATCACGCGGGAGCTGGTGGAGCAGCGCAGCAAAGCCCAGGTGGTGCCCTTGGGCACGACCCTCGAGGAGGCCCACCAGGCCACGGCCTGAGGGAGCACCACCGGTCTTGGGCGCAGCTGATCACCTGGAGGTGCCCCGCCAGCACGGGCTGTTCACCCACCACGGCATCGACCTGGGCGACGGCACCGTGGCCCACTACCTGGAGGGCCGCGAGATCCTGCGCAGCCCGGTTGATGAATTCAGCCGCGGCCAGCCCCTGAGCGTGGTGCCCTATCCAGAGGGCAGCTGCTCAGCAGTGGGGGTGACGCTGCGGCGGGCGATGGGACGCCTCGGGGAGCAGCGCTACAACCTGCTGTTCAACAACTGCGAGCACTTCGCCCACTGGTGCAAGACCGGGCGGCACCGCAGCGCCCAGGTGGACGGCTGGGTACAGACCGGCAGCCGCGGCGCCGGTGTGGTGCTGCAGGCCCTGGCCGGACTGGGGGCCACAGGCCTAATGGCGGGCGCGCGCCAGTTGCTGCAGGAGCGCCTCAGCGACAGCCAGCGCGAGAAAGGCATGGAGCTGGCGCTGCAGGCCCTCGGCCAGCTCGATGGGCTGCGGCGCAACCTGCAGGAGCGGCTGGAGCAGGAGCTGGTGAAGGCCGAGGAGCGCTGGGGCGACGGGAGCAGCCATCAATTCGACGCCCTGCGCCAAGCGGCCCAAAAAATCGCCGACCAGCTGGCGGAGGTGGAGGAACTGGAGGCGCGGCTGCAGCTCCGGCTGGATGGGTCGCGCCGGGATGAACGGACTGGCGACCGCCAGGCCCGGTAGCCTCAACTTTCGCCTCCCCGAGGCAGCCCCGCCGCGCCGCTGCCCCGCATGTCTCAGGCCTATCAGCCGCTTCACCACAAGTACCGGCCCCAGCGCTTCGACCAGCTGGTGGGCCAGGAAGCGATTGCGGCCACCCTGGGCAATGCCCTGCGCTCAGGGCGGATCGCGCCGGCCTACCTGTTCAGCGGCCCGCGCGGCACCGGCAAAACCTCCAGCGCCCGGATCCTGGCCCGCTCGCTCAACTGCATCGGCAGCGACGGGCCCACCCCCGAGCCCTGCGGCGTGTGCGAGCTATGCACCGCCATCGCCAGCGGCACCGCCCTCGATGTGATCGAGATCGACGCCGCCTCCAACACCGGCGTGGACAACATCCGCGAGCTGATCGAGCGCTCGCGCTTCGCACCGGTGCAGGCGCGCTGGAAGGTGTACGTGGTGGACGAGTGCCACATGCTCTCCACCGCGGCCTTCAACGCCCTGCTCAAAACCCTGGAGGAGCCACCACCGCGGGTGGTGTTCGTGCTGGCCACCACCGACCCCCAGCGGGTGCTGCCCACGATCCTCAGCCGCTGCCAGCGCTTCGACTTCCGGCGCATCCCGCTCGATGCACTGGAGAAGCACCTGGGCTGGATCGCCGAGCAGGAAAGCATCGGCATCACGGTCGAGGCCCTGCACGTCGTAGCCCAGCGGGCGCAGGGGGGCCTGCGAGATGCTGAAAGCCTGCTGGATCAGCTGAGCCTGCTGCCGGCGCCGATCGAAGCGTCCGCGGTGTGGGAACTTCTCGGCGCCGTGCCGGAACAGGAACTCCTGGCCCTTGCCCAGGCCCTGGCCGGCAGCGAACCGCTGGAGCTGCTGGAGGCATGCCGCACCCTGCTGGAGCGGGGCCGCGAGCCGGCTGCCGTTCTCCAGGGCCTGGCCGGGTTGTTGCGCGATCTGGTGCTGGCGGGCGTGGCGCCAGACCGGCTGGAGCTCACCGGCTTCTCACCCCAATTCCGGGGTCAGCTGCCCGAATTGGCGCGGGGCATCGGCAAAGCAAAACTCCTGCAATGGCAGGCCCAGCTCAAGGGCAGCGAACAGCAGCTGCGCCAGAGCGTGAACCCCCGCCTGTGGCTTGAGGTGCTGCTGCTTGGGCTACTGGCGGAAGCACCGGCCGTGGCGGCGGCACCAGCAGCAGCCAACCGGGTGGCGGCGACGCCGAGGGCCGTCGCAACAGCAACTGCAGAAGCTCGGCCAGCTCCCGCTACGGCGCCAGTCCCTGCCCCGGCGACCGGATCGGCTACATCCGCTGCGCCCGCGGTTACGCCTGCAGCTCACGCCCCTCCAACCCCGCCGGCAGCCCAGAGCCCAACGCCGGAATCCCAACCCACAACCAACCCCTTATCAGAGCCCGAGCGCTCCTTGCCCGAGCTGTGGCAGCAGGTGCTGGCCGGACTCGAGCTGCCCTCCACCCGGATGCTGCTGTCGCAGCAGGCCCAGCTGGTGCGGCTGGATGAGCACCGGGCCGTGGTGCGGGTGGCCGGCAACTGGATGGCGATGGTGCAGAGCCGCCTTCCCCTGCTCCAGCAAGCCTTCACCAAGGCCCTCGGCGGCAACCGCCAACTCGTACTGGAGGGCGGCGAAGGGCCCGTCGTTCCCGCAGTGCCAGCCCCCGGCGCAGCTCCCAAACCCCAGCTGCCGGTAGTGCAACCCCCTCCAGCCCCCGCGGCTCCCCATGCGGCTGCACCAGCTGTGGGCGCGCCCGCGTCCCCGCAACCCCCGGCGCCCACGATCAGTCGGCCAGCCCCGGCGGCAGCTCCTGTTGAAGCCCCACCAGCCGCAACCCCATCTGCTGCATCAACCCCTGCACCAGCTATCCCCCAGGCCCTACCTGCCCAGCCCCAGCCCAGCCTCGCCCTCGACGAGAAGGCCAAGCGACTGGCGGAATTTTTCAACGGCGAGGTGATTGAGTTCGACGGCCTGATCGAAGACAGCAGCAACGCTGCCTGACTTGAGAGCCTGAGTTCAGACAGCAGCCGGGTCTTCCACCACAGGCTGATCGTCGAGCTCATGCTCGGCGCCGAGGTGGAGGGTCTTGGCCCACACCAGCTTCTTGGGCAGCAGGGCCATCCGCAGGCTGGTCCAGGGGATCACCACGAACCAGTGGCCCAGGTACACGATCCCGAGCGCCAGGTTCAGGGGGTTCATCGCGGGGAGCTCGGGCCCCTCGCCGCCACGGCGGCAGCCCGCAAAGATCGACACCCCGGAGAGGCCGAAAGCCACGAACGACAGGGGCCAGATCGTGGGCAGGGTGCCGGTGAGCGGGGCGCTGATCAGGTCGGCGATGGCCACCACCGGGAGGCCGTACTGCAACAGGAAGAAGCAGGCCAGATCCAGCTTGCGGCCGAAGCCGAGCGGCCCGCCCACCAGGCCGGGCCAGTAGTCGAAGAAGCGCTGCAAGCCGCCTTCCGCCCAGCGCTGGCGCTGGCGCAGCAGGGCCCGCAGGGTGAGCACCGCCTCCTCCCGCACCGGCGGATCCCAGAGCACGCCCACGCACTGATTGGCGAGCAGCAGCCGGAAGCTCAGATCGAGATCGTCGGTGACGGTGTCTTCGTTGAAGCCTCCGCAGGCCTCCACCGCATCACGACGCAGGAGCTGGCCATTCCCCCGCAGTTCGGCCACGCCGCCACTGGCCAGCCGGCCCTCCTGGATCACGGTGTCCAGCGCCATTTCCATGGCCTGCGCCCGGGTGAGCAGGTTCACCGAGGGATTCACTACCGCTTTGCGCAGCTGCACGGCAGACCAACCGCCCGCCTCGGCAAAGGGAATGAGCCGCTCCAGGGTGTCGGGCTGCAGCTCGGCATCGGCATCAAGCACCAGCAGCCAGCGGCCCTGGAGCTGCTGCATCACCAGATTGAGGGCGCCGGACTTACCGCCGCCGGCATTGGGTTCACGGCGCAGCACCCGCAGCTGGGAGAAGCGGGTCTGCAGCTCAGCCAGAAGCTCGGGGGTGCGGTCGCTGCTGCCATCGTCGATCACCCAGAGGGTGAGTTGCCCCTCGGGGTAGCGGAGGGTGCCTAGGCGCTCTACCAGGCGGGTGATCACGGCCTGCTCATCGCGGGCGGCCACCACCACATCCACAGCCGGGAGCGGATCTGTGCCAGCAGGCGGAGCCACCAGCGCATCGGAGCCGCGGCGGAGCAGTGGCAGCAACACCGTGCGCACGCTGTAGCCGCCCAGCAGCACAGCCAGGGTGATCGCCGGCGCCAGACTGGCGGTCCCCGCAAGGAAGTGGGGCGCCGCACCGGCCAACCCGCAGCAACCCACGAACAGGGCTGACTTCAGGCGGCGATGGGAAGAGCTGCCGCCTGCAGCCATGGCGTCCCCGGAAGTGGGGGAACTTTACGGCGCGCTTCCAGACAGGGCCGAGAGCGGCAGCAACTGGGTGCCGGGGTAGTAGCGGGCCAGGATCCGCTCCAGGCTCCAGCCCTGGCGGGCCAGGTCGATGGCGCCTGCCTGGGAAAGTCCGGCGCCGTGGCCGAAGCCACCGCCTTCGAAGCGCCAGCGCCCAGGTCCGGCGGGCTGCACCACAAACAGGGTGCTGGGCAGCTGCCTCAGGCTGCGGCGAATCGCGTCGCGGCGCAGCACCACAGCGCTGCCACCGGGGTCGCCGCTGAGTTCCAAGGCCAGCACCCGGCCACTGGGGCCCCGCTGAAGCACGCTGACGCGGCGTACCTCGCCAAAGCGACGATCCAGCGCCCGAGCGGCCGCGGTGAGGGTGGCCGCATTCAGCTGGCGCTGCCAACGAAAGCGGGGGTGGTCGGCACCCACTGCCCCGGCACTGGTCCTTAGCAGGCGGGACACCTCAGTGGCATCGAGCGGCAAGGTGAGCCCCCGGGCCCCATCAAGGGCAGCCTGCAGATAGGGCAAGGGACTGCCCGCCCACACCTCCTCAAACGCGGCCGACACACCGCCGTTCGTGGCGTGATACACCGCATGGATTGGCTGGCCCTGCCAGGCGAGCACCCGACCTCCGGTAGCAGCGATGGCCCTGCTCACGGCGGTGCCCGCATGGCGCGGATCGCCATACACCTGGCACTGGGTGTCGGCGCAGAGGTGGTAGCCATCCACTGAGAAGCGGTGTTGGTTGCGCAGGGCCCAGGTGCGGGCCAGCACCGACTGGGCCGCCAGGGCCGCCGGCGGTGCACCGGCACCTATCTCATGCGGCACCACCCCCAGCAGGTAGCGCTCCACGGGCACCTGCTCCACCAGCGTCCAGCCGCCGTGGGCATCGGCCTGCAGACGGAAGGGGCCGGCAAACAGGCCCCCGTTCCAACGCAGTCCGCCCGGGGCCTCGATCCGGATCGGTCCCACCAGCAACCGGGCGCCTGAAGGTTCCTGCAAGAGCGGCACCCAGGCCTGGGTCTCACGGCGCTCCACCAGCCGGGGGGTCTGGCCCGGGATGGCGGGCGAGCCAGCGGGCGCCCACACCTCCCAGTCGCGGGGGCGGGCGATCACAGGCTGCGCCCCGGCAGCCTGCCAACGCTGCGCCATCGTTTCGGCGGACTCAAAGCTGGCGAAGGGGCCCAGCACCAACCGGCGCACCAGCAGGGGCTTGGGCAGGGCCTCGCGGTGCCAGCGCAGGGTGAAGGCCGGGGCCTCGGCACTCACACCCCTGGCATCGCGCAGGCGCAGAGCCCCTTTGGCACCCCGCAGGCTGAGCTCCCCCGGCCCGCCGAGATGGGCCCCCAGGGCCACCCAGAGCTGCGTCTGGGCCGCCGTGACGGCAGGTGGAGGCGCCACCGGCAGATGCAGAAGCGCCTCAGGCCGGGGGGTCGTCACCTGGGCCCGGCAGCCACCGGCGGCACCCACCAGGGCGAAAAAACCCAGCTGCAGTGTGGCCTGGGCGAGGCGAGACGGCCTGGTGAGGCGAGCGATCTGCAGCAACTGGGGAAGGGAGTGAAGGGGGGTGGGGACCCCACGTCGTAGATTCTTAGTTTGTGCCCGAGCCCCCGCGAGACAATGCCGAAGCTCAAGACCCGCAAAGCAGCCGCCAAGCGGTTCAAGGCCACCGGCAGCGGCAAGTTCATGCGCCGTCGCGCCTTCCGCAGCCACCTGCTCGATCACAAGAGCCCGAAGCGGAAGCGCTACCTCGGCACCATGGCCGTTGTCGATGAGCGCGATGCGGACAACGTGAGCGCGATGCTCCCGTACGCCTGAGCTCGGCCGCTCGGTTCATTCATTCGTCATACCCACCTGATTTCCAGCCATGGCCCGCGTCAAGAGGGGCAACGTCGCCCGTAAACGCCGCAACAAGATCCTGCGCCTGGCCCGTGGCTTCCGCGGCGGCAACGGCTCCCTCTTCCGCACCGCCAACCAGCGGGTGATGAAGGCCCTCTGCAATGCCTATCGCGACCGTCGTCGTCGTAAGCGCGACTTCCGTCGCCTGTGGATTGCCCGCATCAACGCCGCAGCCCGCATGAACGGCCTCAGCTATAGCCGGCTGATGGGTGGCCTCAAGAAGGCCGATGTGCGCATCAACCGGAAGATGCTGGCCCAGCTGGCCGTGGTTGACCCCTCCAGCTTCACCGCCGTGGCTGGCGCCGCCAAGAGCTAAACAACAACACCCAGATCAGGTCGGTCGTGATGGATTCGGTTCTTCCTCAGGCCTACCTGATCGGCTTGATCGTGTTACTGGCGGGCGCGGCCGTGGTCGTTGCCCGCCAGATTTTGCGTGTCCGGCGCGATGAGCTCGCGCTGAGCCGCTACGACAGCGATGGCAAGAAGCCTGGCGATGCCGCCGGGCTCTACGAGTTGGCATCCGTTCAGCTGCGCAAGCGCCTCTACGGCCAAGCCCTCGACAACCTCAAGCTTGCGGCCAAGCGCGCCGAAGCCGAAGGTGAACCCGCCGAAGCCCGAGCTGTGATCCAGAACGCCCTCGGCTTTTCGCTGGCTGCCCAAAGCAACTACAAAACAGCGGTCAAGCACTACCGCCTGGCCCTGGAGGCCAAGCCCAACTACCCGGTGGCGCTGAACAACCTGGCCTTCGCTCTCGAGAAGCAGCAGAAGCTCGAGGAAGCCCAGGCCACCTACGAGAAGGTGCTCAGCCTCGATGCTGCCAATAAAACCGCGAAGAAGCGCCTGAAACTGCTCGAGCGAAAAGGCGGCCTCAACGAAGCCGCCTGATCAAGTTGCTGGTCCAGCCCCGGTTCACCAGAGGCCGCGGACCCGCTGAGTACTGCGCGCAGCAGGAGCGACACCACCCACCGGGCTAAGGGCCAGACGACCGCCCATTTCGGTGAGGCGCAGACCGTTCCATCCGCTGACCGCCAGGCCCTGAAGGCCCTGGAACAGGCCGCCGGGCTGCAAACCACCGCCCACCTTGTCGCCAAGAACCAGCAGATCCAACTGGTCTGATTCGGCGCTGAGATTGCCCTGCACCGGCGATGTCACCCCGCCAATGGTGATGTCGCCGCGCAGATCCACGATCTGACCAACTGCCGTGAGGTTGCTCAAGCGCAGTTGCACCGGCACCGGGCCGCCACTGGCGAAGGATTGATAAGTACCCACCCATTCGCGGGGGATCTGGCGGGCGAGCATCTGGGCGCGGGCCTTGGGATCAAAGGTCTGCACCCGGTTGGATTCGGTGCCGGTGGCTTCGTCGATCTTGTACGCCTCCTGGGTGGGCGTGGTGAATGGAACGAAGGCGTCGCGGGGCAGCGGGGTGGCAGCGATGGTGGTGGCGGCCGCCAGGGGCGCAGCAACAGCGACCAGCAGGGGTGCAGCGGGCACAGCAGGTGTTTAAGGCTGATGGGAGGCTAGGACCGTTCCTCATCCGCAGCCGTGGACGATTCCCTGGTGATTGGCGGCCGGCGCTTCCGCAGCCGGCTGATGACCGGCACCGGCAAGTACCCGAGCCTGGAGGCCATGCAGGCCAGCCTTCAGGCCAGCGACTGCGACATCGTGACCGTGGCCGTCAGGCGCGTGCAGAGCGTGGCCACAGGCCACGAGGGCCTGATGGAGGCGATCGACTGGCAGCGGATCTGGATGCTGCCCAACACGGCCGGCTGCGCCACCGCCGAGGAGGCGATCCGGGTGGCACGGCTTGGCCGGGAGCTGGCCAAGTTGGCTGGGCAGGAAGACAACACCTTCATCAAGTTGGAGGTGATCCCCGATTCGCGCCACCTACTGCCGGATCCGATCGGGACCCTGGAAGCCGCTGAACAACTGGTGAAGGAAGGCTTCACGGTGCTGCCCTACATCAACGCCGATCCGCTGCTAGCCAAGCGGCTGGAGGAGGCAGGCTGCGCCACAGTGATGCCCCTGGGCTCCCCGATCGGTTCGGGCCAGGGGATCCGCAATGCGGCCAACATCGCCCTGATCATCGAGAACGCCCAGGTGCCGGTGGTGGTGGATGCGGGCATCGGCGTGCCCAGCGAAGCGGCCCAGGCCATGGAGATGGGCGCCGACGCCCTGCTCATCAACAGCGCCATCGCCATGGCGGGCAACCCGGCGGCGATGGCGCGGGCCATGGCCCAGGCCTGCGAAGCCGGCCGCACCGCCTTCCAGGCGGGCCGTCTGCCGGTGCGCCCGGATGCGAGCCCCAGCTCCCCCGTGAGCGGTCGGGTGGGGTCGTGAAGTTCCGTACCGAGGGTTGAGCCGCCACCGGGAACCCTCCATAACGTGACCGGCACACGACGAGATGCGCTGATGCAGGTCACCGAAGAGGACGGCGGACGCCTGAACGCCTTCGCCAAGGAGCCCCGGATGGTGGTGATGGAGCAGGGCGAGGCCAGCGGCCCCAACACCCGGCTGCTGCTGATCGGCGGCGCCGTACTGGTGGCCCTGCTGGTGGCGGTGGCGGCCGGGATCAGCTGAGAGGCACCACCAGACGCCTGTAGTAGCTTGCGAGCCGGATCATTCCGCTCGTTCTGCAGGAGTTCAGGTGAAGGTTCTCGTTCTCGGAGGCGACGGCTTCTGCGGCTGGCCCTGCGCGGTGAACCTGGCC
>CAIOXF010000039.1 GCA_903862155.1 uncultured cyanobacterium
CACAGGATCCCCATGCCCTTCAAGAGCACCGTGGGTGACTACCAAACAGTCGCCACCCTGGAGACCTTCGGCTTCCTCCCGCCGATGACCCAGGACGAGATCTACGACCAGATCGCGTACATCATTGCCCAGGGTTGGAGCCCGCTCGTTGAGCACATCCACCCCAGCCGTTCCATGGCGACCTACTGGTCTTATTGGAAGCTTCCCTTCTTCGGTGAGAAGGATCTCAGCGTGATCGTGAACGAGCTCGAAGCTTGCCACCGCGCTTACCCCGACCATCACGTCCGTCTGGTGGGCTACGACGCCTACACCCAGAGCCAGGGCGCTTGCTTCGTGGTGTTCGAAGGCCGCTGATTTCAGCCCTGAGCTGATTTCACGACCTCGACCGTGCGGTCCCGGCCTTTTCCGGGACCGCAATTTCTTACTACTTAGTCAATCCATTCGACGGGCGGACATGGCCAGCACCTCCAGCCGGGAAGCAGCACTTGAGCGCCGCCGTGCGCTCACCAACGGTGGCAAGAAAGCTGCCAGCCGCTTCACGTCCGGGTCCAGCCGGGTGCGCACCGCCTCGGATGCCCGTCCCACCCGCACCACCTCCGCACCCGCCGCAGCTCCGCGGGCGGACGTGGTTGCCGCCAGTGCACCAATCGCCAGCGATCGATCCCGCCGTCCAGCCGGCGAATCCCTTTCCAGCCGTAGCGGCAGCGCGAGTCGCAGCGTCAAGCGTGTATCGAACCCCAGCCGGGATCTCGTGCTGTCCCGCCGCGAAGCCCTGAGCCGTGGTGGCAAGCGCGCCAACACCTCAAAAGACCGCACCCGCACCGACCTCGGCGTCACCCGCCCCACCGCCACCATCGCTGCCCCTGGGAAGGAGCACAAGTGCAAGTGCCAGGAGCAACACGACGCTCCTGCCGCCACCCCCACCCGGGCCCCCCGCCTGAGCAGCAGCCTCGGCAGCCGGCCCACCAACGAGCGCCGCAGCGCCACCCCGAAGCGCCAGGCCAATCACAACCCCAGCCGGGCCCTGGTGCTGGCCCGCCGCGAAGCCCTCTCCAAGCGCGGCAAATCGGCCAACACCCCCAGCAGCAGCACTGCCGCTTCGGTGGCCCGCCAGGGCAACCCCGATCTCACCACCCGCGAACTCGCCCAGAAGGTGCGTGAGCTGAAGAGCAAGGTGGGTAGCGCCGGCAGCTCCCGCAGTGGCGGCACCCGCCCCACCGGCCCCAACCGCAACGGCGCCAAGCAGGCCGCTGCCGCCGCCGATGCCCATTGGAAAGTGGGCGTCAGCCAAACCAGCAGCGGTCAGGTCGTGACCGGCACCCAGGCCAACCGGTCGGTAAAGACCACCGGCAACGAGGCCGCCACCTGTCGTCCGATCACTGGTACCGAGTATCTCGGGGCCGAGGTGTTCCAGACCTTCTGCCAGAGCGCTCCCGCCGCCACCCAGCCCGCCAAGGTGCGCGTCACCGCCACCACCCACGGCAACCGGGTCACCGGCAACGAGGTGGGCCGCAGCGAAAAGGTGACGGGCGATGAGCCCGGCACCTGCAAAACCATCACCGGCACGGAGTACGTGTCGGCCAACCAGTCCGCCGCCTACTGCGGTGGCGTCAACCCCAGCCCCCGCAAGGTGGGCCGCAGCCAGACCCTCGGCGGCCAGGCCATCTCGGGCGTG
>CAIOXF010000040.1 GCA_903862155.1 uncultured cyanobacterium
GAACGATCCCCATTGGCGGGATCTGATGTTGTTCAACGAATACTTCCACGGCGATAACGGCCGAGGTGTGGGTGCGTCACATCAGACGGGCTGGACGTCGATGGTAGCCAAGATGATCAACCAACTCCATCGTTATCCCACGGGATAGCGAGTCGCCCCTCTGCTTCCCCTCCGATGGCCCCGGTGTCGTCCAGTGATCTGCTCACCGGTATCCACAGCTCACCGCTGCCTGATGCCCAGCAGCAACAGGTGGACCCTGGCGATCACTTCGATGTGGTGATCATTGGTAGTGGTGCCGGTGGCGGCACCTTGGCCCGCACGCTTGCAGCATCAGGCCTGAAGATTCTGGTGCTGGAGCGCGGCGACTGGCTTCCCCAGGAGCCTCAGAACTGGGATGCGGAAGAGGTGTTCCAGAAGGGCCGCTACGTGTCGAAGGACACCTGGTTTGACAAGCACCGCAAGCCCTTCCAGCCCGGCAGCCATTACTTCGTAGGCGGGGCCACCAAGATGTATGGGGCCGCCCATTTCCGCCTGCGTCAGCAGGATTTTGAGGAGCTGGTGCATCACGACGGCATCTCGCCAGCCTGGCCCCTGCGCTACTCCGATTTGGAGCCCTGGTATCAGCGGGCAGAGGAGATGTACCACGTGCATGGCCAGCGGGGTGAGGACCCCACCGAGCCCCCGTGCAGTGGCCCTTACCCCCATCCGCCGGTGGCCCATGAGCCGCGCATGCAAAAGATGGTGGACGACCTGCGCTCGGCCGGGCTCCATCCCTTCCATGCCCCCACGGGTGTGATGTTGGATGAGGCCAACATGGCCTTCAGCCGTTGCCGCCGCTGTAACTGCTGCGATGGTTTTCCCTGCCTGGTGCATGCCAAGAGTGATGCCGACGTGCTCGGCATGCGCCCGGCTCTGGCCAGCTCCACTGTGTCGCTGTTAACCCGCGCCGAGGTGCGCCGGCTCCACACCGATTCCACGGGCCGCAGCATCACCGGCGTGGAGCTCCAGCGCGATGGTGAAACCTTCCAGGTGAGCGGCGATGTGGTGGTGGTGAGCTGCGGGGCCGCCAACAGTGCGCGGCTGCTGCTGATGTCGGCCAACGACAAGCATCCCCGGGGCCTGGCCAATGGTTCAGACCAGGTGGGCCGCAACTACATGTTCCACAACAGCAAGGCGATGGTGGCCCTGGCCCACGAGCCCAACACCACCGTGTTTCAGAAAACCGTGTCGCTGAACGACTGGTATCTGGGTGATGCCGACTTCGACTATCCGATGGGCAATATCCAGATGACGGGTAAAACCAACGGCACGATCATGAAGGGCTATGCGCCGCTGGAAACCTTCTTGATGCCTGGTTGGACGATGGACAAGATCGCCGAGCATGCCCTCGACTTCTGGATCTCCTCAGAAGATCTTCCCGATCCGGATAACCGGGTCACGATTAACTCCCAGGGGCAGATTCACCTGAGCTACACCCCAAACAATCAGACGGCCTCTCAGCGCTTGGTGGGCCGCCTCACCGGCATACTCGATCGGCTCTACCTGCGCAACCACCTGGTGGAGCGGCAGATCTATGTGAAAAATCCCATGGGCATCGGAGCGGTGGCCCACCAGGCCGGCACCTGCCGCTTCGGCAGTGATCCCGCCACCTCGGTGCTCGATCTCAATTGCAAGGCCCACGAGCTCGA
>CAIOXF010000041.1 GCA_903862155.1 uncultured cyanobacterium
AATCCACCGCCACGCAGCAGCCCTGGCGGATGGCCAGCCGCTGCAGTTCCTCCACCTGGGCGGCGTTGAGCGCCACGGGTTTCTCGAGCAGCAGGTGTTTGCCGGCCTCCAGCGCCTGTTTCCCCAGCTCAAAACGGGGGCCGGGCGGCGTGGCGATCACCAGCGCCTCAACAGCTGGATTGGCCAGCAGCTCCTGGAAATCGCTGGTGCCGTTGAGGCCGCTGGCGACGCAGGCGGCTTCCAGACGTTCAGCCCGCGGATGCCACAGGGCTACCGGTTCGGTGAGCGGGCAGCTGCGCAGGGCCGGCATGTGTACCTTTTCGCCGAAACCGAGGCCGGCAATGGCCACCCCCAGGGGTTTAGCGGCAGGGGCGGCGGGCATGGCTGGGCTGGATTCAGGCCAGCAGATCCTGCCCGGCGGCGCAGGCCTCTTCGATCACCTCATCTATCAGGGCATCGGAGCCAGCGGGGTGCCATTCGGCCCGCAGCTGGGGGATGCCGTTCACCGAGGTGTCGCGGTAGAGCTTCTGGCCACAATCGATCTCCATCACATAGAGATCGCCCAAGGACGGGCGCTGGCTGGTGTCGCCCTCGGGAGGGGCGGCCTGGAAGCGGCTGAGCACCGAGAGGTTGCCGCCTTTCGTGAGCCGCAGGCTGCCCGCATCCCACCACTGGCGGCCTTCCGAACTGGCGGCCACCTCATGCCACTCCACCGGGCCAGCCTGGGCGGCGGGCAGCGCTGGCACCAGCCAGGCCACCACGCTGAGCAGTGCTGCAAGAAGTGGCGCCACGTGTGGCTTCAATGCCGAGGCAAGCCGAACACGCACGCTGCTGAGGCCCTTCATCGGCAGCCCCTTCCTCACCACGTTCACCACTAGGCGACCACCGCTTCGCGCACCCCGTGCATGCGCAGTAGGGAGGCAAAGGTGCTGCGGAAGCTGGTGCGGGGGACGATCGCGTCCACGAAACCCTTGGCCTGCAGGTATTCGGCGGTCTGGAAGCCGTCGGGGAGCTTCTCGCGCAGGGTCTGCTCGATCACGCGCCGGCCTGCAAAGCCGATCAGGGCCTTGGGTTCGGCCAGGATCAGGTCGCCCAGCATGGCGAAGCTGGCCGTGACCCCGCCGGTGGTGGGGTGGGTGAGCAGGGGCACGTAGAGCAGCTCGGCCTCCTGATGGCGCTGGAGGGCGCCGGAGATCTTGGCCATTTGCATCAGGCTGAGCATCCCCTCCTGCATGCGGGCGCCGCCTGAGGCGCACACAATCAGCACCGGATAGCGGCGGGCGGTGGCCTCCTCGATCAGGCGGGCGAGCTTCTCGCCCACCACCGAGCCCATCGAGCCGCCCATGAAGCGGAAGTCCATCACCCCCAGGGCCAAGGGGAGTCCATCCACGCGGCACAGGCCGGTGATCACCGCATCGCGCAGGCCGGTGCTGCGCTGGCTGTCGCGGATGCGATCGGCGTAGCTGCGCCGGTCTTTGAAGGCCAGGGGATCGGTGGGGGCCAGATCGCTGTCGAGGGCCTCGAAGCTGCCGGGATCGGCAATCAGGGCGATGCGCTCCTCGCTGTCGATGCGGTGATGGTGACCGCAGCCCTTGCATACGCTGGCGTTGGCCAGCAGGTCTTTGCGGTACACCACCAGCCCGCACTCGGGGCATTTGCTCCAGAGACCGTCGTCCTCATTCACTTCCTGGGCGTTCCGCACCACCGGAGCGGTCTTGCGGCGGTCGGCGAACCAGTCGAACAGCGACATGCGCGGGAGTAGCGGGGAAGGCTGAACGTTGAGCCTTAATCAGGCCATTAAAGGAGGGAAGCCCAGCAGCTTCAGCCAGGGCCCGTGGCCGGCCAGCCACACCAGGGCACCACCGGCCGCCAGGAAGGGGCCGAAGGGAAAGGGTTCATGGCGGCCAAGGCGCCCGGTGAGCCGAGCCAGCCCTCCCACCACCGCACCGCCAAAGACGGCCAGCACTACGCTGAGGCCCAGGCCGGTGAGCCCGAGCCAGGCGCCGAGAAGGGCCGCGAGCTTGGCGTCGCCCAGGCCGAGGGCTGGCTTGCCGATCAGCTTCTGGGCCAGGGCGCTCACCCCCTCAAAGCCCACCAGCCCCACACCTGCCGCCACCAGGTGATGGAAGAGCACGGCCTGGCCAATGGCAGCCCCCTGGCTGAAGCCGATCACGCCGCTCACCACCAGGCCCAGCAGCAGGCCATGGCGGCAGAGGGGCTCGGGCAACCACATCCGATCGAGATCGATCAGGGTGAGCGGCAGCAGCCAGCTGAGCAGCAGCCAGCCGCCGATCGCCAGCTGCCAGCCAGTGGGCTCGGGCCCCAGGCCGGCGGGCGCCGCCGCCAGCGCTGCCTGCAGGGCCGCCACCCAAAGGCCAGCGGTGAGCAGCTCCATCAGCGGATAGCGGATGGCGATCGGGGCGCTGCAATGGCCGCAGCGGCCGCGCAGCAGCAGCCAGCCCAGCACCGGCAGGTTTTCAAACCAGCGCAGCCGGCTGCCGCATTTGGGGCAGTGGCTGGGGGGCAGCATGATCGATTCCTCGCGCGGTAGGCGCCAGGCCACCACGTTGAGGAAGCTGCCCACGCAGGCGCCCATCACGGCCACCAGCAGCGGCAAGGTGGGAGACGTGAGCGGCATCACAGCGAGGACATCACAGTGGCGGTGGCTGGTTGCGGGCGAGACGCACGCGGGCTGGGGGATTGCGGCGGCTGCGGGCGAGGCGCTCGGCGCCGCGGATCAAATCCAGGGGCACGAACTGTTCTTCGGGCAGGAGCACCGGCAGTTCGAACACCACCCGCCCTTGGCGCTGGTTGGCATTCAACACAACGCCGATCGGATCGTCGTAGCCACCTTCTTCCAGGTAGGCAAACAAAACGCGCCTCGCCGCAGCGAGCAGCACGCGGCTGTCGATGCGATCGAGGCGCAGGGAGGCCAGGGGATCCCGGCTTGGATTGGAGCGGCCACCACCTCCTGAGCCCGATGCTCCCGCAATCAGGAATGAGGGACCGGAGGTGGCGGGTCTGGTGGAGGAGATCGTTCCTCACCCGGGCCGGATCATGGCCGCCACAGTAGGCGCAATGGCCCTAATGGGGCGGCCGTTGACGGCAATCAGCCCAGCTTCTTCTTCTCCTCGATCATGCGGTGAATGATCGGGGTGAGGATCAGCTCCATGGCGAAGCCCATCTTGCCGCCGTTCACCACGATCGAGGTGGGGCTGGACATGAAGGAGTCGTGAATCATGTCGAGCAGGTAGGTGAAGTCGATCCCCCACTTCTCGCGGGCACCCTTGCGGAAGTGAATGATCACGAATGACTCATCCGGGGTGGGGATGTCGCGGATCATGAAGGGGTTCGAGGTGTCCACGGTGGGGACACGCTGGAAGTTGATGTCGGTGTTGCTGAACTGCGGGCAGATGTGGTTGATGTAATCCGGCATGCGGCGCAGGATCGTGTCCACGGTGGCCTCAGCCGAATAGCCGCGCTCCTTGTTGTCGCGGGCGATCTTCTGGATCCACTCCAGGTTCACGATCGGCACCACACCCACCAGCAGGTCGGCCAGGCCGGCCACGTCGTAGCCGTCGCCCTTCACACCACCGTGCAGCCCTTCGTAGAAGAGCAGGTCGGTGCCAGCTTCGATCGGCTCCCAGGGGGTGAACTGGCCGGGCTCGAGGTTGGTGCCGAGGCGGCCGTTGTGCTCAGCGGCCTCCTCCACGGAGTGCAGGTAGTAGCGCTTTTGGCCGGTGCCGGTTTCGCTGTAGCTCTTGAACAGCTCCTCGAGCTTGTCGAAGAGGTTGGCCTCGGGGCCGAAGTGGGAGAAGTTCTCACCCTTGGCCAGGGCAGCGGCCATGGCCTCCTTCATGGGGCCCCGCTCGTAGCGGTGGTAGCTGTCGCCCTCCACCACGGCGGGGCGGATTCCTTCGCGCTTGAAGATGTGCTCGAAGGCCCGCTTAACGGTGCTGGTGCCGGCGCCGGAGGAACCGGTAACGGAGACGACCGGGTGACGCTTCGACATCGGCGCAGGGAAAACAGTCGCTGCCGAGTTTGGCAGGTCGCCCTGCTCAGCCCTCCAGGGCGCGCAGCAGTTGTTCGCCCATGGCCTTGCAACCCAGCTGGTTGCAGCCCTCGGCCATCAGGTCGCCGGTGCGGAAGCCCGCAGCCAGGGTGCGCTCCACTGCCAGCTCCAGATCGGTCGCGGCAGCGTCCTGCTGGAGGCCCACCCTCAGCATCATGGCGGCGCTGAGCACCATGGCCATCGGGTTGGCCTTGTCTTGGCCGGCGATGTCGGGGGCTGAGCCGTGGATGGGCTCGAACAGGCCCGGGCCGTCACTGCCGAGCGACGCCGAGGGGAGCATGCCGATCGAGCCGCTGAGCATGGCGGCCTCATCGCTCAGCACGTCGCCGAAGAGGTTGCTGGTGAGCACCACATCGAACTGGCGCGGCGCCCGCACCAGCTGCATGGCGGCATTGTCGACGTACATGTGGTTGAGCTCCACTTCGGGGTACTCAGCGGCGTGGAGCGCCTCCACCCGATCGCGCCACAGCTGGCTCACATCCAGCACGTTGGCCTTATCCACGGAGCAGAGCTTGCTGCCGCGCTGGCGGGCCAGATCGAAGCCCACCTTGGCGATGCGGTCGATCTCGTAATCGGAGTACGCCATGGTGTTGAAGGCCCGCACCTGGCCGTCGGCCTCCACCCGGCCCTTGGGTTGGCCGAAGTACACCCCGCCGGTGAGCTCGCGCACCACCACCAGATCCACGCCCTCGATCACCTCACGCTTCAGGGTGCTGGCGTCGATCAGGGCGGGGATGATCTTCACCGGCCGCAGGTTGGCGAACAGGCCCATGCCGGAGCGCAGGCCCAACAGGCCGGTTTCAGGGCGCTTCTCGCGGGGGAGGCTGTCGTATTGGGGGGAGCCGATGGCGGCCAGCAGCACTGCATCGCTGGCCTTGCAGGCTTCCAGGGTGCTGGCGGGCAGCGGTTCGCCGGTGGCGTCGATGGCGGCGCCGCCCATGGGCTGCTCGTTGTAGGTGAGCGAGAAGCCGTGGCGCTGGCTCACCGCATCCAGCAGCTGGCGGGCCACCGCCATGATTTCCGGACCGATCCCGTCGCCGGCGAGCAGGGTGATCCGGTAGCTGCTGGACATGGAATTCGCCCCGCCGGGGCCCGATGACAGTGGTGGGCGCGAGGCTACGGCGCGGGCTTGCTGGCCTTCTCCAGTTGGCGCAGGGTCTTGGCCAGCTCAGGCAGCTTGTTGAAGGCGGCCGAGCAGCGCAGCCAGAGGCGGTTGGGGATGGCGGGGTAGCCGCTCACCACCTCGCCGGCGGCCACCTCGCCGTGGATGCCGGATTTGGAGCTGGCGATCGAGCGATCCCCCATCACCGCCTTGTTGGCCAGCCCCACCTGGCCGGCCAGGATCACGCCGTTGCCGAGGCGGGCGCCTCCGGCGATGCCCACCTGGGCGGCCAGGGCACAGCCCTTGCCGGTGCTCACCCCGTGGCCGACGTGCACCAGGTTGTCGATCTTGGTGCCGGCGCCAATGCGTGTCTCGCCCACCGAGGGGCGATCGATGGTGCTGCCGCAGCCCACCTCCACGCCGTCTTCCAGCACCACCAGGCCGGTCTGGGGCATCTTGCGCCAGCCGTTGGCGGTGGGCACGAAGCCGAAGCCCTCGCTGGCGATCACGGCGTTGGAGTGCACCACACAGCCCCGGCCGATCCGGCTGCCGGGATGCAGCACGGCACCGGCGTGGATCTCACAGCCGGCCTCCAGCTGCACGTTCTCGTAGAGCACCACACCGGGGTGCAGGGTGCAGCCATCGCCGATCACCACATCGGCGCCCACCACCACCTGGGGGCCGATGTGCACGCCGTTGCCCACGCGCGCAGCCGGATCCACTACCGCACTGGGGTGGATGCCGGGGGGCTTGGGGGCGCGGGGGAAGAGGGTGTCGAGGGCTTCGGCGAAGGCCAGGCGGGGATCGGCCAGGGCCACCCAGGCGATGCCGCGGCTGGTGAGCTGCTCCTGCAGGGCGATGGCCTCATCGCCCTTGGCGGGGATCAGCACGGCGCTGGCGCCGGTGCCGGCGCTGGCGGCCATCAGGGCATTGCCGGGCTCCAGAAAGCTGAGCTGCCCTGCAGCAGCCTGATCGAGGGCTGCGGCGCCGCTGATTTCGGGGTCGGCCGCCAGGTGCTGGGCGGGGCTGCCCGATTCGCCGGTGCGCTGGAGCTCGCTCAGGTGGCTGAGCAGGTGGCTGAAGCGCATGCCGCAGGCGATCTCACGTGGCGGGATCGTAAGCAGCGCGCCCGGCCCGGGCCTGCTTAGATCAGCACCAGCTGGTCGCGGTGCACCACCTCCACCCCTTCGCGCCCGATCAGCCCGCGCAGCTCGCTGCTGGCCAGGGTGGCCAGGCCCCGGCCCAACTCGCGGCCATCGGCCGCCACCAGCCGCACCGCCTCGCGGGCGTTGAACTCGCCTTCCACGGCGGTCACGCCCACCGCCAGCAGCGAGGCGCCCTGCTCCACCAGCGCCCGCTGGGCGCCGGCATCGAGGCGCAACGAGCCCTTGGGCAGCAGGGCATGGGCGAGCCAGCGCTTGCGATCCGGCAGCGGCGTGGTGCTGGGTTGGAACACGGTGCCCACAGGCTCGCCGGCCAGCAAGGCATCGAGCACGGCGGGCTCGCGGCCATCGGCCAGCCGCACCCGGATGCCGCTGGAGGTGGCGATGCGGGCCGCGGCGAGCTTGGTGGTCATGCCGCCGGTGCCCCACTGGCCGCCGCCGGAGGCCACGGCGCTGAGGCGCTCCAGCTCCTCGAGATCG
>CAIOXF010000042.1 GCA_903862155.1 uncultured cyanobacterium
CGCAGCACCCGGCAGAGGGCGGCCGTCATCAACGACTTGCCGGCGCCGCTGCTGGTGCCCAGCACCATCAGGGGGGTGGGGGATGGTGCGGGCAAGTGGTGGTGGCAGCACCGGCAAACTAAAACCGCTCCAGCAGTGCCAACGTGGGGCAATGCCTGTGGAGGCTGCACACGCACCATGACCCTCGCAATTCAGCTGAGCGATGAGCAGGCCAAGGCGCTGGCTGAAGCCGCTGAGCGTCTGAACGTGAGTGAATCCGAACTGGCTGCAGCTGCCGTTCGTGAACTGGTGGCTGCTCCTGGGCCAGATTTCGAGTCGGCAATGGATCGGGTGCTCCGCAAGAACCAGGAGCTCTACCGCCGCCTGGCCTGATGCGTTGGCTCAGCCTTGCTGAAGTGCTGGAGCTGCATCGCCGCTTGATTCAACAGAGCGGAGGAGCTTGCGGTCTCAGGGATCTCCGACTTCTCGAATCGGCTCTTGGACAGCCCTTGCAGACATTTGGCGGTCAACATCTCTACCCCGAGTTCCTCGACAAGGTGTCTTGTCTGGGGCTTCTGGCTGATGTGGAGGCGTTGGAATCGGTTGTGTTGGCTGTTGCCAGCGGCGCTTTGGATCGAGCAGGGCTCGCATGCTGGCTGGCAGTCCATCAGTGTCCGCTTGATTCGAAATGATCCGCTTTGCGGGCCTCAGATCCGCGGCCGGTGCCGCCGTAGCCAGTGGCGCAGGCGGCTGAGTGGGGAGGAGCTGGGGATCTCGCCAGGGATTGATGTGAGCAAGTCGCGGCCCATGGGGGTGAGGCGCACCCGTTCGGTGAGGCCCTGGCCGTCCACCTCGCGGCGGAGCACACCCAGCTGGATCAGCCAGATCAGGTGGCCTTCCACTGCATTGGCGTTGATGGGAGCTCGGCTGTAAGTAGCGCCAGCAGTGGCAATGGCGCTGCTGCTCAGAGCCGAGCTGGTCAGGGTGTCGTAGAGGGCGCGGCGAAACGGCAAGCAGCCCAGGGCCTGGCGGGCCCGTCGCAGGGCTCGGGCGTCGATGCCTGGCAAGACTTCTCGGTGCATGGATGGCATCCATGCATTGTTGCCGCTGGGGCCGGTGAGGATGGATGGACCCGCACCGCGGCGCCATACCGGCCGCCTGTTCTGTGATCAGCTCTGAGCTGCCCCTGCTGCTGGCCTCTGCATCGCCTGCCCGGCGACGGCTATTGGAGCAGGCTCGGATTCCCCATCGCGTGCAGGTGAGTGGGGTGGATGAAGACGCCATCACCCATGCCGATCCGGCCCAGTTGGTGCAGGCCTTGGCGGCCGCCAAGGCTGGGGCGGTGCATCAGCAACTGGAGGCGGCTGGGGAGTTGGCAGGCCTCAGTGGCGTGCTCGGTTGTGATTCGGTGCTCGTCTTTGGGAGTGAGGTGTTCGGCAAGCCGGCGGACGCGGAGGAAGCCATCGCCCGCTGGCAGCAGATGGCGGGAAGCGCCGGGGAGCTCCACACCGGGCATTGCCTGCTCACTGCTGGTTGTGGCGCGGGGCTGTCCCCCCAGTGCACCACCATCACCACCCGCGTTTACTTCGCACCGCTGTCGTTGGCGCAGATCAAGGCCTATGTGGCCACCGGTGAACCGTTGCAATGTGCCGGTGCCTTTGCCCTGGAGGGTGTGGGCGGCCTGGTGGTTCAACGGATCGACGGCTGCTTTTCCAATGTGATTGGCCTGAGCCTGCCGCTGCTGCGGCAGTGGCTGAGCCACTGAAGCTGTTACAGAACCGCAACTGGTTGGTGGGCGTCGCTGGCCGTGGCTAACGCATAGGGAGTGCGTTGTCGATCCCTGTGATGAAGCCGGCTGTTTGTGGTGCTGCTGCGAGCCTCATGATCCTGGGCGGGCTAGCCCTGCCAGTCGCAGCGAATCCTTCCGCTCAGGCCATTGATGCCGAACAGGCCCATCTGCAGGCGGTGTCGGCGGCTTACAGCGTGCAGGTGGCAGATGATGAGAATCTGCCGCTGCAATTGCGCAGCACGGAACGACCCAAGGGACAAAACCGGCTCAAACTCAGTTTTTGATCCCGATTGCGGCCGTATTCATCGTGCAGGTATAGCAGCGCTGTTCAGGGCCCGATTCAGGGATCAGTTGAACAGCGCTTCCAGCAGGTTGCCCAGGGCACGCCCCACTGAGCTGCTGCCCTGGTAGGCGTTCTGGGTCACATTCAGGCTCATATCTGCCCAGCGGAACACAGCGCTACGGCCCTGGTCACTGAAGCTCACCGGCCAGTTGCCGCCCATGCCATCAGTGATGCGATAGCCGTTGCCGCGATTCTCAAAGCTGAAGCTGGATCCGTTGCCCAGATTCACCACGAAGCGCTTTCGGCGCTCGTTGCTGATCTCCTTGAGATCACATTGGCCGTTGTAGATGGTGCGGAATCCCTGGTTGAGTCGGCACAGCCCGGTCGACACGTTGCTGTTGTTCCCGCCACCGCCACCAGTGCCTCCGAACAGTTGGCTGGTGAGGCTCCGGTCCACCACCCGTTGCGCCCAGCCATCACTCCAACAGACTCTCTGATTCACATCACAGGCCGCTCCATTGCTCAGCCGGAACTGGCGTGGCACAGGCTGACCATTGAGGTTGCGCAGAGCGTTCTGTTCGGCGAACGCTCCGAAGTATTCGCGCGTGAGGCCCAGGGATAGGCCCTGGTTGTCGTAACACACTTGGCCGGCCCCGTCGCAGATCACCCCGCGGTTGGGGCTGCTCAC
>CAIOXF010000043.1 GCA_903862155.1 uncultured cyanobacterium
GCAACTGCACGCCGCCGGCGCCGAGCTGGGCGTCACCTACCTGCCGGATGAGAAGGGCCGCTTCGAGGGCAAGGTGCGCGAGCTCACCGCTCCCCTGGCGCCCACCCTGTTCGAGCCCCTCAACGTGCAGGACCCGGCCCAGATCGAGGCCGTGTTCAGCAAGGTGAAGGAGCAGTGGGGCTCGATCGATGTGCTGGTGCACTGCCTGGCCTTTGCCGGCAAAGACGAGCTGATTGGCGACTACAGCGCCATCAGCCCCGAGGGCTTCGCCCGGGCCCTGGAGGTAAGCGCCTATTCGCTGGCGCCCCTGTGCCGCTACGCCAAGCCCCTGTTCAACGAGGGCGGCAGCGTGATCACCCTCAGCTACCTGGGCGCTGAGCGGGCCATCCCCAATTACAACGTGATGGGCGTGGCTAAGGCGGCCCTGGAGGCTTCGGTGCGTTATCTGGCCGCCGAGCTGGGCCCGGAGAAGCAGGTGCGCGTGAACGCGATCAGCGCCGGCCCGATCCGCACCCTGGCCAGCAGCGCTATCGGCGGCATCCTCGACATGATCCACAACGTGGAGGGCAAAGCTCCCCTCCGCCGCACCGTGACCCAAGACGAGGTGGGCGGCACCGCAGCCTTCCTGGCCAGCCCGCTGGCTTCGGGCATCACCGGTCAGGTGATCTACGTGGACGCGGGCTACTGCATCACCGGCATGTGAGCGGTGCCGTCAGCTGAGTGGGTTGCGGAAACGCAGCCCAGGAAAGCGGCGGAAATCGTTATCGGCTGAGTAGAGCGTGCAGTTGTGCTCCATGGCCAATGCGGCCAGGTGCGCATCCGTGGTGAGGTTGCCCGCGGTGCCTGCCTCTTCAAGCAACAGCCGCAACACATTCCAGTGGGTTGGGCCCGGCTGCACGACCTCCACCAAGGGATGCTGCAGCCAGCTGTCCACGAGATCCACGGCCTGGGTGGGGCTGAGGGGCTTCAGCATCAGCCGGCTCTGGGTGCTGATGCGCAGCACTGCCAGCACCACGCTCCATGGCATGGCGATGGGTGTCGAGCCGTTGAAACAGGAGTCCAGCCAGGCCTTGGCCTTGCTGTGCTGCGCACTTTCTTGCAAGGTGGCGTACAGCCACAGGTTGGTGTCGATCAGGATCACCGGCCCTGCCGCAGTTTCTCCATCAGGAGTTCATCCTCGAGCGCTGCCGCCAGCTGATTGGCTTTGGTGAGATCCACCCCCGGGGCGAGGGCCCCGATCGAGAAGGTCGGGCAGCGGTAGGTCTCCCGTTGGGAGGAGGCCCCCTGGCTCAGGCCTGCCCGCAGGGTTTCGTTCACCACCTGCTTGAACGGCTTGCCGCTGTCGAGGGCTTTCTGCCGCAGCTGGCGCAGCAGGGCATCGTCGATGGTGAGCGTGGTGCGCATGGCATCAAGATGCGTCTGCCCATCGCATCATGGCATCAGCGTTGGGGTGGTTTCGGCATGATTGGCCCATCCCTGGTCGCCGTTGCGGCGAGCCCGTACTTCCATGCGCACCGGCACGATCCACCGCGTCACCGGCGAAACCAACGTGCGGGTCACCCTGGGCCTCGATGGCACCGGCACCTGTTCGGTGAGCACCGGGGTGCCGTTTCTGGACCACATGCTCCATCAGATCAGCAGCCACGGGCTGATCGACCTGGACATCCAGGCCAAGGGCGACACCCACATTGACGATCACCACACCAATGAAGATGTGGGGATTGCCGTTGGCCAGGCGCTGGCCCAAGCCCTGGGCGATCGGCGGGGCATCCACCGTTTCGGACACTTCCTGGCGCCGTTGGATGAGGCCCTGGTGCAGGTGGCGCTGGACTGCAGCGGCCGGCCCCATCTGAGCTTCGGGCTGCAGATCCCCTCCCAGAAGATCGGCACCTACGACACCGAGCTGGTGAAGGAGTTCTTCGTGGCGGTGGCCAACAATGCCGGCCTCACCCTCCACGTCCGCCAGCTCGACGGTGTGAACTCGCACCACATCGTGGAGGCGTGCTTCAAGGCATTCGCCCGGGCCCTGCGCATGGCCACGGAAGTGGATCCCCGCCGCGCTGGAGCGGTGCCGAGCAGCAAGGGAGTGCTGGAGCGGGCTGGCGCCTGAAGACTCTCCGGCATCGCGCTTAACACTCCGTTACGGGATGATGAGGGGCCGCGTTGCCGCCGCATCCCCATGACCGTTGCCCCCAGCGCTCGGGCCGCCACCCCCGGCTACGACCGTGCCGACTGGGCCAGCGCCTTCCGCAACGTGGGCGTTGAGCTCGATGGGGTGCCAGTGGCGGCCGCGCGTGGTGAGATTCCGGCGGAGCTCCGCGGCACGCTCTATCGCAATGGGCCGGGCCGGCTGGAGCGCGGTGGCCAGTGGGTGCATCACCCGTTCGACGGTGACGGCATGATCACGGCCCTGCGTTTCGACGGCGGCCGCGCTGAGCTGCGCAACCGCTTCGTGCGCACCGAGGGTTGGCTGGCGGAGGAGCAGGCCGGCCGTTTCGTGTATCGCGGGGTTTTCGGCACCCAGAAGCCGGGCGGGCCGGTGGCCAACGCCTTCGACGTGCGTCTCAAGAACATCGCCAACACCCATGTGGTGCGGCTGGGCGATCAGCTGCTGGCCCTCTGGGAGGCAGCCGAGCCCCACGCCCTCGATCCCGACACCCTCGAAACCCGCGGGATCAGCCTGCTGGGTGGTGTGCTCAATCCGGGTGAGGCCTTCAGCGCCCATCCCCGTTTCGATCCCGGCCATCACGGTGAGCCGCGCATGGTCACCTTCGGGGTGAAGACCGGGCCGCGCAGCACGATCCGGCTGATGGAGTTCGCCTCGGAAGGCCCTGAGGCCGGCACCCTGCTCAGCAACAGCAGCCATACCTTCCCCGGCTTTGCCTTCCTGCACGACTTCGCCATCACCCCCAACTGGGCGGTGTTCCTGCAGAACGCCGTGAGCTTCAACCCCCTGCCGTTCGTGCTCGGCCAGAAGGGCGCGGCCCAGTGCCTGAAGTCGAAGCCTGGCGCCACGGGCAAGTTCTGGCTGATCCCCCGTGACTGCGGCGCCCATGCCGGTGAGGCCCCCCGGGTGATCGATGCCCCCGATGGCTTCGTGTTCCACCACCTCAACGCCTGGGAGGAGGGCGAAGACGTGGTGGTGGAGAGCGTGTACTACGCCGATTTCCCCGGTATCGGCCCCGACCAAGACTTCCGCGCCATTGACTTCAACCTCCTGCCTGAGGGCCTGCTGGAGCAGTGCCGCATCGACCTAGCCAGTGGCTCGGTGAGCACTACGCGCATGAGTGAGCGCTGCTGTGAGTTCGGGATGGTGAATCCGGGGTGTGAGGGCCTGCCGGCCCGCTACGCCTGGATGGCCGTGGCGGAGCGCGACACTGGCAACGATCCGCTCCAAGCCATCAAGAAGCTCGATCTCAGCACCGGTGAGCGCAAGGTGTGGAGCGCAGCCCCGCGCGGTTTCGTGAGCGAGCCGGTGATGGTGCCCCGCCCCGGCGCCACCGAGGAAGACAGCGGCTGGGTGCTCTGCGTGGTGTGGAACGGTGCGCGCTGTGCCAGCGATCTGGTGATTCTCGACGCAGCAGACCTGCATGAGTTGGCCGTGCTGGAGCTGCCGCTTGCCATTCCCCACGGCCTCCACGGCAGCTGGGTAGAGGCCGCCTGAGCGCTAGCTCAGCAGCACCCGCAGCCGGGGCTCCAGCAGCCCGAAGGCACGGCCGCGGTGACCGACTTCACCCTTGAGCTCCTTGGGCATCTCGGCGAAGGTGAGCCCGGCTTCCGGCACGAAGAACACCGGGTCGTAGCCGAAGCCGCCCTCACCCCGCCGTTCCTCCAGGATCATGCCGGGGCAGAGGCCCTCCACCTCCAGCACCACCTCGCCGCCGGGGTTGGCCACCGCCAGGGCGGCGGTGAAGTGGGCGGAGCGATTGGGGGATTCACCCCGTGCCACGGCCTTGGTGTTGGCGGCGTCGAGCTCCCGCAACAGGCGCTCGATCCGGGCGGCGTCGCTGTCGGCGTAGCGGGCCGAGTGCACGCCTGGTGCGCCGCCCAGGGCGCTCACACTCAGGCCCGAGTCATCGGCCAGGGCCCAACAGCCGGTGGCGCGGGCCACGGCTTCGGCCTTGAGGCGGGCGTTCTCGGCGAAGGTGGCGCCCGTTTCTTCTACCTCCAGGCCCTCCGGCTGGGGTCTGATCTCCAGGCCCAGGCCGGCCAGCAGATGGCCAAATTCGCGCACCTTGCCGGCGTTGCCGCTGGCGATCACCAGGGTGGTGGGGGTGCCCATCAGATGCTCTCCGCCAGCGCGCGCGCCCAATCGAGCACTTCGGCCACCCGCGCTTCGCTGGGGGCTTCGCAGTAGAGCCGCAGTAGAGGCTCGGTACCCGAGAAGCGCAGCATCAGCCAGTGGTTGGGGCCAAGGCGCAGCTTCACCCCGTCGGTGGTGATCACCTCCTGCACGGCGGCGCCGGCCACCTCGCTGGGAGGTGCTGCGGCCAGGTGGGCCTCCAGCCGCTGGCGGGCGGCCATGTCGGCCAGGCGCAGATCCAAGCGGTCGTAGGCCGCGGCACCGCCGCAGCGCTGCTGCAGGGCATCGATGCGCTGGCCTAGGGGCACGCCGCCCTCCACTAGCGCCTCGATCAGCAGCAGCGCCGCGAAGGGGGCATCGCGCTCCGGCAGGTGCATGCCGAAGCCCACCCCGCCCGATTCCTCGCCGCCCACCAGCACCTCGCCGGCCAGCATCTCGGCGGC
>CAIOXF010000044.1 GCA_903862155.1 uncultured cyanobacterium
ATACACGCTCGCTTCCTCCTCGCCCAGGCCGCCGGAGAGAAACAGCACCGCCGGCACGCTCACCGGCACCGTGCGGGTGAGCGTGCGCACCGTGAGCTCGGCCACCTGTTCCGGCCGCTGGCTGCCGGCATGGGATGCCCCGGAGGTGGTCATCGCCGGCTTGAGCACGCTGCCCTCCAGCAACACACCGTTTTTGGCCAGGGCGGCGTACACCTCCCGCAGCACCCGCTCCTGGGCCGCGGCGGCGGTGGCGATGTCGTGGGCGCCATCCATCAGCACTTCCGGCTCCACGATCGGCACCAGCCCCTCCTCCTGCACGGTGCGGGCATAGCGGGCCAGTCCCCAGGCGTTTTCGCGGATCGCAAGGGGTGAGGGGGCACCCTCCGGGCTGATGCGCAGCACGGCTCGCCATTTGGCGAAGCGGGCGCCGCGGGCGTAGTAGCGGGCGGCCCGCTCCTGCAGGCCCGCCAGCCCCACGGTGAAGGTTTCGCCCTCCAGGGCGCCGGCCAGCGGCTGCAACCCCTGATCCACCTTGATGCCGGGCACGATGCCCTGGCGGCGGAAGTGCTCCACGATCGGTGTGCCGTCGGTGGCGTCTTGGAAGAGGGTTTCCTCGTAGAGGATCACGCCGCTCACAAAGTTGCTTAGGCCTTCTGTGGTGGCGAGCAGGCTGCGGTAAGCACGGCGGTTGTCTTCGCTGTTCTCGAGGTTGATCGGCGCGAAGCGTTTGCCAATCGTGCCTGTGGATTCATCCGCGGCCAGCAGGCCCTTGCCGGCGCTGGCCAGCAGGTTGGCGGTGGCGATCAGCTCCGCGCGGTGGGTGTCGAGCGTCATGGCAGGCCCGGGCAATACCACCGGCGTAGCCACGGCGGCAGGGGGCGGCAACGCGTTCCGGTACCAGCAGACTGGTTGGCGTCGTGCATCGCATCGGGTGATGGCGCAGCGGTTCCAAGGCCGCCGGCTGGCCCTACTGCTGGCCCTGCTGCTCGCACCTTGGGCAGGGCGTGCCCAGTGGCCCGGCCCCCTGCCGGGCCCCAGCCAGACGCCTCTGCCGCAGCAGGCCCGCAGCCTCGAGCAGCTGCGGGTGGGTGAGGGCAGTGGGGCGGAGCTGCGGCGCCGCTATCTCCAGGCCGCCCACGACCTGCTTCATCGCTACTGGAGTGATCAGGCGGCGGCCCAGGGCAAAACGCTTGAGAAGCCGGGCCTGTTGTTCGCCGGAGACCAGGCCAGTGGTTGCGGCGTGGGGCGGGTGCAGCACCCGATGGCCTTCTACTGCCCGCAGAGCGGGGAGATCGCGATGGCCATGAACCTGCGCAAGAGCGTGCGATCGGCCCGGGGCTTGAGCGATCGCGACCTGCTCAGCCTCGATCTGGCGGTGCTGGCCCATGAGTGGGGTCACCACGTGAACCGCAGCCTGGGGCTGGGTCCCTACCGGGGCGGCATGGGCCTCACGGTGAAGCAGGAGGAGCTCGCCTCCGACTGGCGCACCGGCATCGTGCTGGGCTGGCTGCTGGCCAATGGCGCCATGGGGCTCGACGACTTCATCCGCAGCGCCAATCTCATGTTTGAGCTGGGCGATTACGAGCGCATCAACCCCAGCCACCATGGCTATCCCAAGGATCGTTTCGATGCGCTCACCGCTGGCCTGGCCAGCCAGCTCAGCCCAGGCCAGAAGCTCGGTGATTGGACCGTGGACACCCGCGAAGCCTTCAGTCGGCCGCTCAGCACCGAACCACGGGTGTACGAGGTGCGGCGCTTTGAGATCGACCGCTCCAACCAGGTAGCCACCAACCTGCTCGGAGGCCTGCTCGGCGCCGCCAGTTGCCTCTGGGGTTCCTCCGACCAGTGCCTGGGCATGGCGATGCAGCAGGGCAAGGGGCGCGCCTACGGCCGCTACACCACCCGCCGCCTCCAGCTCGACTGCAGCTCCGGCCGCTTCGATGTGAGCGACGACCAGTTCGATCCCCAGCCGATCGACCGCGACGGCAAGCGCCAGGCGCCGGTGCTGGCCCAGCGCGACTGCCGCGCCGCGGGCACGTAGCGTTGCGCCCCAGCTTCCCGTCCGCCTCCATGCGCACCGTGCGCCTGCACCTCAACCCAGGCAGCGATCTGCGCCAGACGCTCCAGCAGCTCGCTGTGGAGGAACGGGCCTCGGGTTTCGTGCTCGGCGTGGTGGGCAACCTCTCCCAGGCGGCGTTCCAGTGCCCGGGCCAGAGCGAGCCCACCGTGCTCAGCGGTGAGCTGGAGATCATCACCCTCAACGGCACCCTGGCGCCGGAAGGCGTGCACTTGCACCTGAGCGTGTCCGACGGGGCCTGCCAGGTGTGGGGCGGCCACCTGGAGCCCGGTAGCCGGGTGCTGGGTGGCGCCGATCTGCTGGTGGGGCTGCTGGACGCCGGCGGGGCACCTCAGCAGGCCGCGGCACCTGCCGCTCAAGTGCCCATGCCGGCCGAGCCCCGCGTGGGCATCGCCGTGTTGCCCGGCTGCCCCTTCTCGGCCCGGGCCCTGCGCCTGTTGCGCACCTTGGCCATTCCCCACGTGGTGGAGCAGGTGGAGAGCCAGGAGCAGGCCGATCGCATCCACCAGCTCAGCGGTCGCACCACCTTCCCCCAGGTGTTCATCGATGGGGAGCCCATCGGCGGCTACGACGCCCTGGTGGATCTGCACGGCAGCGGCCATCTGGAGGCCCTGCGCCAGGCCTGACCCGGATGGCCAGCACCTCGGCCCTGCAGCTCACCACCCTCGAGGGCTGCGGGCTGGCGATTGGCCGCTACCCGCGTTTCCGCTACGACGGCCGCGGCGGTGGTGGGCTTGGGCAGTTGGGGCCGGCTGGCCCTGATGGTTGGCAGCCGCTGGTGTTCGAGCCAGCGGGGCTGCAGATCCCGCCCCTGTGCAGCCGCACCACGCGCTTTCTGGGGTTGCCGTTGCCGCCGGGTCTGGCCATTGCAATCCATCCCGAGCAGCTGGCCGGCCGCCTGGATCCCACCAGTGGCGCGCTGAGCCTTCGGTTCCGCGCGCGCTTTCGCTTCAGCATCGGTGGTTACACCGCTCCAGATCTGTTGATCGACTGCGAGCTCAAGAGCGGTTCGGTGGAGGGAGCTCGCCACCGGGCCTCCGGATCGCCGATGAATGCCAGCGGGGAGGCGTGTCTGGTGGGGGTGGCGGTGGTGCAGCCCAGCGGCGAGCCCTGGCTGGATCGCTTTCTGGGTCTGCCTGATGAGGCCCTGGCCCTGCTGCGCTGCCGCCTCACCCCCGCCTGATCGCCATGGCCGCATCCCCGATCCTCGAGGTGGATCTGCTCGCGTTCGAGCGGGGCAGCGCCGCGCAGCAGGCGGCGGTGGTGGATGGGGTGATGCGCAGCCTCGGCACCGGCTTTGTGCTCACCACCCACGATCTGCCGCCAGCCCTGCTCGATGAGGCCTACGGGCTGCTCGGCGCGTTCTTCGCGCTGGCGCAGGAGGCCAAGGAGCCCTTTCGGGTGCCGGAGGCCTGCGGCCAGACCGGCTACACCGGCACCCTGGTGGAAACAGCCGCCGGCGAAAGCCGGGCCGACTGGAAGGAGATGCTCAACTGGGCCGCCCCGCTACCGGCCCACCACCCGCTGCGGCGCCGCTTTCCGTTGCTCTATCCCGAGCAGCTGCTGCCCGAGCTGGCGGTGCCCGGCATCACGGCGGTGCTTGAACGCTTCCACCGCGCCATCGCCGAGCTGCAGCGCCGCTTCCTGCGGGTGATCGCCACCGGCCTCGGCGTGCATCCCGATTTCTTCGATGCCGTGGTGAGCGATGCGCCCACCCTCACCCGCGCCATCCACTATCCGCCCATGGCTGAGGCGCCGCCCGGCGGTCACGTGTGGGCCGCCGCCCATGCCGACATCAACCTGATCACGGCCCTGCCCCGCGCCACCGCCCCAGGGCTGCAGGTGCAGGTGAATGGCGAGTGGGTGGATGCCCTGGCTCCCGATGGCCAGGTGATCATCAACAGTGGCCTGATGCTCGAGCACCTCAGCAATGGCCGCATCCCCAGCGGCTGGCACCGGGTGGTGGCCCCCGAAGGCTCCAGCGGCAGCCGGCTGAGCGTGGTGCAGTTCTGCCACCCGCGCCCCTCCACCCTGCTGAGCCCGCTGGCCAGCTGCATCACGCCCGAACGGCCCCAGCGCTACGCCGGTGTGCTCGCCGCTGATGCTCTCGAAGACGTGCTCTACCGGATCAACCTGATGGGCTGAGCCCTCAGGCCAGGCGGCGGCGCACCGATTCGGCGTGGCTGTGGAGCCCTTCGCTTTCGGCCAGGGTCACCACGGCAGGGCCGGTGGCCTCCAGGGCCGCCTTGTTGAAGCGGATCAGGGAGGTGTGGCGCAGGAAGGTTTCCACGCACAGGGCGCCGGCAAAGCGGGCCGTGCCGGACGTGGGCAGGGTGTGGTTCGGGCCGGCCAGGTAGTCGCCCACGGCCTCGGGGGTGTGGGGGCCCATGAAGATGGCACCGGCGTGCTGGATGCGATCGGCCAGGGGCTCGGGATCTTCCACCAGCAGCTCAAGGTGCTCGGGGGCGAAGCGGTCGCTCAGGCTCGCTGCGGTGGCCAGGGAGTCGCACACCACGATCAGGCCCCAGTCTTTGATGGCCTGGCGGGTGATCGCGGCGCGGGGGTGGCCGGCCAGCTGGGCTTCCAGCGCTGACGGAACGGCAGCAGCCAGCTCCTCGCTGGTGGTGAGCAGGATCGCGGCAGCCAGGGGGTCGTGCTCGGCCTGGGCCAGCAGGTCGGCGGCCACCAGGTGCGGGTCGGCGCTGTGGTCGGCGATCACCAGCACCTCGCTGGGGCCTGCCAGCGAGTCGATCGACACCCGGCCGTACACGGCCTTCTTGGCCA
The DNA here is from genome assembly GCA_903862155.1 of uncultured cyanobacterium. Lineage (GTDB taxonomy): Bacteria > Cyanobacteriota > Cyanobacteriia > PCC-6307 > Cyanobiaceae > UBA5018. The sequence goes on from CAIOXF010000044.1 coordinate 4,862, forward strand.
GGGTTACGTAGAGGTTGCCGGGGCCGGTGATCACATCCACCCGCGGAATCGTTTCGGTGCCGTAGGCCAGGGCGCCGATCGCCTGGGCGCCGCCCACGCGATACACCTCGCGCACCCCTGCCAGATGGGCCGCCGCCAGCACGGTCGCGTTGGGTTCACCGCCGGGGCCCGGGGGCGTCACCATCACCACCCGCTCCACGCCGGCCACGATGGCTGGCACCGCATTCATCAGAACGGTGCTGGGGTAAGAGGCACGCCCCCCTGGCACATAGAGACCAGCCCGTTGCACCGGCCGCCAGCGGCGGCCCAGCAGCTCCCCGTGGGCACCGGTCACGGCCAGATCCGCCGGCCGTTGCCGCTCGTGGAAGGCCAGGATCCGGCTGTGGGCCAGCTCCAGTGCGTCCCGCAGCTCGGGGGCGCAGTGGTCCCAGGCTTCCTTGAGCCGTTCCTCGGGGATGCGCAGTGGATCGGGCCGCACGCCGTCGAAGCGTTCGGTGAGCTCGATCAGGGCCGCGTCGCCCTGCTGCTGCACCTGTTCAAGAATCGCTTCTACACGGGAGGCTTCCTCTGCCATCCGCCCACCGCCGGTGCGGCCGGCGATCGCCTCCAGTCGCTCTGCAGCGGCATGGGCATCTCGCAGGCAGGGGATCGCCAGGGTGGCGGTAGCCATGGGCCGGGAGATTGCTGTGGTTCACAAGCTAGAGCCCGGCTTTCACATCCCCGGAGCACCTGCGGGTAGGATCTCCGTTTGCCGAACCAGCGCCCGAACGCCTGTGGCCAATAACAAGTCGTCGAAGAAGCGTATCGAGATTGCCGAGCGCAATCGCCTCCGCAACCGCTCCTACAAGTCTGCCGTGCGCACCCTGATGAAGCGCTGCTTCACCGCCTGCACCGCCTACGCCCAGGAGCCCGGTGATTCCACCAAGGAATCCGTGCAAAAAACCATGAGCGCGGCTTTCAGCAAGATCGACAAGGCTGTGAAGGTGGGCGTTCTGCACCGCAACACTGGCGCCAACCAGAAGGCCCGCCTGAGCGTGGCCGTGAAGAAGGCGATCGAGCCAGCCAAGGCCTGAGCTCTGCCGCCACCATGGCGGCGTCCAGCGCGTCGGAAGCTGCCATGGCGATTTCACTGGTCGACAGCCACTGCCACATCGTCTTTCGCAATTTCGATGACGATCTGGAAGACGTGGCCCAGCGCTGGCGCGATGCCGGCGTTAAGTCGTTGGTGCACGCCTGCGTAGAGCCCTCCGAGATCCCGGCCATCCGGGCGCTGGCCGATCGCTTCCCAGAGATGCGCTACTCGGTGGGCGTGCATCCGCTCGACACCCAGCACTGGCAGGCCGATACCCAGCAGGTGCTCCGTGATGCGGCCAAGGCCGATTCGCGGGTGGTGGCTATTGGCGAGCTTGGCCTCGACCTGTTTCGCGACAAGAATCTCGACGAGCAGCTCGCGGTTCTTGACCCCCAACTGGACCTGGCGGTTGAGCTCGATCTGCCGGTGATCATTCACTGCCGGGATGCGGCCGAGCCGATGCTGGTCGAGCTTCGTCGCCGCGCTGAAGTCGGCACCTGCCCCCGCGGTGTGATGCATTGCTGGGGCGGAACCCCTGAGGAGATGGCCGGCTTTCTCGAGCTCGGCTTCTTCATCAGTTTCAGCGGCGTGGTGACCTTCCCGAAGTCAGACGCCACCCATGCCTGTGCCCGCCAGGTGCCGGCGGATCGCTATCTCGTGGAAACCGACTGCCCGTTCCTGGCACCGGTGCCGCGCCGCGGTAAGCGCAACGAACCCGCCTATGTGGCGGCGGTAGCCGAGAAGGTGGCTGAACTCCGGGGCGAAAGCCTGGAGATGGTGGCCCATACCAGTAGCGCCAATGCCACTGCGCTATTCGGGCTTCCGGTTCACAATGTATGATGTTCCATTGGCCTGGAAGCGGTCCCGCTCCCTTGTTGTCGACGCCTGAAGCCCTGAAGCGAGTCCGTTGAAGTACGCGCCACTCGCGTAGCCGTTCCCCTTGTGGGGGACGGCTGTTCGTGTCGGCGCCGATCAGCGACCCGGGTTTCCGGATCGGCCGGCCCTACCCCCCCCAACCCGTTCCTGCAGGTTCACCGCATGAGCAGCGCGATCCAGGTCGCTAAGACCGCCACTTACCTGCCCGATCTGGTGGAGGTACAGCGGGCGAGCTTCAAGTGGTTTCTGGAGAAGGGCCTGATCGAGGAACTGGAGAGCTTCTCTCCGATCACCGATTACACCGGCAAGCTCGAGCTGCACTTCATCGGTAGCGAGTACCGACTGAAGCGTCCCCGTCACGACGTGGAAGAGGCCAAGCGTCGCGATGCGACCTTCGCCTCGCAGATGTACGTCACCTGCCGTCTGGTTAACAAGGAGACCGGCGAGATCAAGGAGCAGGAGGTGTTCATCGGGGAGCTGCCCCTGATGACCGAGCGCGGCACGTTCATCATCAACGGCGCTGAGCGCGTGATCGTGAACCAGATCGTGCGTTCGCCCGGCGTCTACTTCAAAGACGAGCAGGACAAGAACGGCCGCAAGACCTTCAACGCCAGCCTCATCCCCAACCGGGGTGCATGGCTCAAGTTCGAAACCGACAAGAACGATCTGCTGCACGTGCGGGTCGATAAGACCCGCAAGATCAACGCCCACGTGCTGATGCGGGCGATCGGTCTGTCCGACAACGACGTGCTCGACAAGCTCCGTCACCCGGAGTACTACCAGAAGTCGATCGAGGCCGCCAACGACGAGGGTATTTCCTCGGAAGACCAGGCCCTGCTGGAGCTCTACAAGAAGCTGCGTCCGGGTGAGCCCCCTTCGGTAAGCGGCGGTCAGAGCCTGCTGCACAGCCGTTTCTTCGATCCCAAGCGCTACGACCTCGGTCGGGTGGGCCGCTACAAGATCAACAAGAAGCTGCGCCTCACCATTCCCGATTCGGTGCGCACCCTCACCCCTGAGGACGTGCTCAGCACAATCGACTACCTGATCAACCTGGAACTCGATGTCGGCGGCGCCAGCCTCGATGACATCGACCACCTCGGCAATCGCCGTGTGCGCTCGGTGGGTGAACTGCTGCAGAACCAGGTGCGCGTGGGCCTGAACCGCCTCGAGCGGATCATCAAGGAACGCATGACCGTGGGTGAGACCGAGAGCCTCACCCCCGCCCAGCTGGTGAACCCCAAGCCCCTGGTGGCGGCGATCAAGGAGTTCTTCGGCTCCAGCCAGCTGAGCCAGTTCATGGATCAGACCAACCCCCTGGCTGAGCTCACCCACAAGCGCCGCATCAGCGCCCTCGGCCCCGGTGGTCTCACCCGTGAGCGCGCCGGCTTCGCCGTCCGCGACATCCACCCCTCCCACTACGGCCGGATCTGCCCGATCGAAACGCCGGAAGGTCCGAACGCCGGTCTGATCGGTTCGCTCGCCACCCACGCCCGGGTGAATGAGTACGGCTTCATCGAAACCCCCTTCTGGAAGGTGGAGAACGGGATTGTGCTCAAGCAGGGCGATCCGATCTATCTCTCCGCAGACCTCGAAGACGAGTGCCGCGTCGCCCCCGGTGACGTGGCCACCGATGCCGACGGCCGCATCACCGCCGAGCTGGTGCCCGTCCGCTACCGCCAAGACTTCGAAAAAGTGCCCCCCGAGCAGGTGGACTACGTCCAGCTGTCGCCGGTGCAGGTGATCTCGGTGGCGACGTCACTGATTCCCTTCCTGGAGCACGACGACGCCAACCGCGCCCTGATGGGTTCGAACATGCAGCGTCAGGCTGTGCCCCTGCTGCGCCCCGAGCGTCCGCTGGTGGGCACCGGCCTGGAAACCCAGGTCGCCCGCGACTCCGGCATGGTGCCCGTCACCCGCGTGAACGGCACCGTCACCTTCGTGGATGCCACCGCGATCGTGATCCGCGACGAGAACGGCGTGGATCACACCCACTACCTGCAGAAGTACCAGCGCTCCAACCAGGACACCTGCCTCAACCAGCGTCCGATCGTCCGTCAGGGCGACACGGTGATTGCCGGCCAGGTGCTGGCCGATGGTTCCGCTTGTGAAGGAGGTGAGATCGCTCTCGGTCAGAACGTGCTGATCGCCTACATGCCCTGGGAGGGCTACAACTACGAGGACGCGATCCTCGTGAGTGAGCGGCTCGTCACCGACGACCTCTACACCTCGGTGCACATCGAGAAGTACGAGATCGAAGCCCGTCAGACCAAGCTGGGCCCTGAAGAGATCACCCGCGAGATCCCGAACGTTGCCGAGGAGAGCCTGGGCAACCTCGACGAGATGGGCATCATCCGCATCGGTGCCTATGTGGAAAGTGGCGACATTCTGGTGGGCAAGGTGACGCCGAAGGGCGAATCCGATCAGCCCCCGGAAGAGAAGCTGCTGCGCGCGATCTTCGGTGAGAAGGCCCGCGATGTGCGCGACAACTCCCTCCGGGTTCCCAGCACTGAGCGCGGCCGCGTCGTTGACGTGCGCATCTACACCCGTGAACAGGGCGATGAGCTGCCGCCCGGCGCAAACATGGTGGTGCGGGTGTATGTGGCCCAGCGCCGTAAGATCCAGGTGGGCGACAAGATGGCCGGCCGCCACGGCAACAAGGGCATCATCAGCCGCATCCTTCCCCGGGAGGACATGCCTTACCTGCCCGATGGCACCCCCATCGACATCGTGCTCAACCCCCTGGGCGTGCCGAGCCGGATGAACGTGGGTCAGGTGTTCGAGTGCCTGATGGGCTGGGCTTCGGCCAACCTCGGCTGCCGCGTGAAGGTGGTGCCGTTCGATGAGATGCACGGCGCCGAGAAGTCCAAGGAAACGGTCCAGACCTTCCTGGAAGAGGCCGCCAAGCAGCCCGGCAAAGACTGGGTCTACGACCCCGAAAACCCCGGCAAGATCCAGTTGATCGACGGCCGCACCGGCGAAGCCTTCGACCAGCCCGTGACCGTGGGTTACGCCCACATCCTCAAGCTGGTCCACCTGGTCGACGACAAGATCCACGCCCGTTCCACTGGCCCTTACTCGCTGGTCACCCAGCAGCCCCTCGGTGGTAAGGCCCAGCAGGGCGGCCAGCGTTTGGGTGAGATGGAAGTGTGGGCTCTTGAGGCCTACGGTGCCGCCTACACCCTGCAGGAACTGCTCACCGTCAAGTCCGACGACATGCAGGGCCGCAACGAGGCGCTGAACGCCATCGTCAAGGGCAAGCCGATTCCGCGTCCTGGTACTCCCGAGTCGTTCAAGGTGCTGATGCGCGAGCTCCAGTCCCTCGGCCTCGACATCGCGGTGTACACCGATGCCGGCGAGGAAGTGGATCTCATGCAAGACGTGAATCCCCGTCGCAGCACCCCCAGCCGTCCCACCTACGAATCCCTCGGCGTCGCGGATTACGACGACGACTGATCGCTGATTGATCGCGGAACGCCCGATCGGGCGCAGCCGTGCTTTCCGTTCCTCTCTCGATCTCCGCGAGCCTCAAGCCGATGTCCAACAGCAACCTGCGCACCGAAAACCACTTCGACTACGTCAAGATCACGCTCGCTTCCCCCGAGCGGATCATGCAGTGGGGTCAGCGCACCCTGCCCAACGGTCAGGTGGTGGGTGAGGTCACCAAGCCCGAAACCATCAACTACCGCACCCTCAAGCCCGAGATGGACGGGCTGTTCTGCGAGAAGATCTTCGGACCTTCCAAAGACTGGGAGTGCCACTGCGGTAAGTACAAGCGGGTGCGCCACCGCGGCATCGTGTGTGAGCGCTGCGGTGTAGAAGTCACCGAGAGCCGTGTGCGTCGTCACCGCATGGGCTTCATCAAGCTCGCGGCTCCTGTGAGCCACGTGTGGTACTTGAAGGGCATCCCTAGCTACGTGGCGATCCTGCTCGACATGCCCCTGCGGGATGTGGAGCAGATCGTGTACTTCAACTGCTACGTGGTGCTCGATCCGGGCGACCACAAAGACCTCACCTACAAGCAGCTGCTCACCGAAGACGAGTGGCTGGAGATCGAGGATCAGATCTACGCCGAAGATTCGGAGATCGAGAACGAGCCCCAGGTGGGCATCGGTGCCGAAGCCCTCAAGCAACTTCTGGAGGATCTGGATCTCACTGAAACCGCTGAGCAGCTGCGTGAGGAGATTGCGGCCTCCAAGGGCCAGAAGCGCGCCAAGCTGATCAAGCGCCTGCGCGTGATCGACAACTTCATTGCCACCGGTGCTCGCCCCGAGTGGATGGTGCTGGATGTGATCCCCGTGATCCCGCCCGATCTGCGCCCGATGGTGCAGCTCGACGGCGGCCGCTTTGCCACCTCCGACCTCAACGATCTCTATCGCCGTGTGATCAACCGGAACAACCGGTTGGCCCGTCTGCAGGAGATCCTGGCCCCTGAAATCATCGTCCGCAACGAAAAGCGGATGCTGCAGGAGGCCGTTGATGCCCTGATCGACAACGGCCGCCGCGGTCGCACCGTGGTGGGCGCCAACAATCGGGCGCTTAAGTCACTCAGCGACATCATCGAGGGCAAGCAGGGCCGCTTCCGTCAGAACCTGCTCGGTAAGCGCGTCGACTACTCCGGTCGTTCCGTGATCGTGGTGGGTCCGAAGCTTAAGATGCACCAGTGCGGTCTACCCAAGGAGATGGCGATCGAGCTGTTCCAGCCGTTCGTGATCCATCGCCTGATCCGCCAGAACATCGTTAACAACATCAAGGCGGCCAAGAAGCTCATTCAGCGCGCTGACGATGAGGTGATGCAGGTGCTGCAGGAGGTGATCGATGGTCACCCGATCCTGCTCAACCGAGCTCCCACGCTGCACCGTCTGGGCATTCAGGCGTTCGAGCCCAAGCTCGTGGATGGCCGCGCCATCCAGCTCCACCCCCTCGTTTGCCCGGCGTTCAACGCCGACTTCGACGGTGACCAGATGGCCGTTCACGTGCCACTGGCGATCGAGGCGCAGACCGAGGCCCGCATGCTGATGCTGGCCAGCAACAACATCCTGTCGCCTGCCACCGGCGAGCCGATCATCACCCCGTCTCAGGACATGGTGCTCGGTGCCTACTACCTCACCGCAGAACAGCCCGGCTCTGTGAAGCCGGAGTTCGGGGATCGCGCCCGTACCTTCGCTGGCCTCGATGACGCCATCGCGGCCTTCCAGGAGAAGCACGTGACCCTTCACGACTGGGTGTGGGTGCGCTTCAACGGCGAAGTGGAGTGCGACGAAGAAGACAAACAGCCCCAGAAGGAAGAAACCCTCAGCGATGGCACCCGTATCGAACAGTGGCTGTTCCGCCGCGATCGTTTCGATGAAGATGGCGCTCTGATTAGCCGCTATGTGCTCACCACCGTGGGGCGCATCGTGATCAACCACACGATCATCGACGCCGTGGCTGCCGCCTGATCGCCGGCCGAAATACCTCCCCTTCGTTTCTTTCGACGTTTCACCCGCGCGCAGCCATGACCGCCACCCCCGCCAAGAAGTCCAGCAAGAAAGCCAAGGCCGCTGAAGCTCCTACCCCCGCTCCGGTGGTGGGTGCCGGCCCCCTGAGCAAGCAGGCGCCTCCGTTCCGCAACCGCGTGATCGACAAGAAGGCCCTGCGCAACTTGGTGGCTTGGGCCTACAAGCACCACGGCACCGCCGCCACGGCGGCCATGGCCGACGACCTCAAGGACCTCGGCTTCCGCTACGCCACCCAGGCTGCGGTGTCGATCTCGGTCGACGACCTGCGCATCCCGGGTGACAAGGCCGCCCTGCTCGAGGAAGCCGAGCAGCAGATCACCGAAACCGAGGAGCGCTATCGCCTCGGCGAGATCACCGAGGTGGAGCGCCACACCAAGGTGATCGACACCTGGACCGAAACCAACGAGCGTCTCGTGGCTGCGGTGCGCCGCAACTTCAACGAGAACGATCCGCTCAACTCGGTGTGGATGATGGCCAACTCCGGCGCCCGGGGCAACATGTCCCAGGTGCGTCAGCTCGTGGGCATGCGCGGCCTGATGGCCAACCCCCAGGGCGAAATCATCGACCTTCCGATCCGCACCAACTTCCGGGAGGGCCTCACGGTCACGGAATACGTGATCTCCTCCTACGGCGCCCGTAAGGGTCTGGTGGATACTGCGCTCCGCACCGCCGACTCGGGTTATCTCACCCGCCGTCTGGTGGACGTGGCCCAGGACGTGATCGTGCGCGAGGACGACTGCGGCACCACCCGTGGCATCCCGATCGACGCCGATGAGAAGGGCCGCTACGCCAGCAAGCTGATTGGTCGTCTGGCTGCCGAGCCCGTGCTCGCCGCCGACGGCAGCGTGATCGTGGATCGCGATGGCGAAATCGACAACGAGATTTCCCGCCGCATCGAATCCGCCGGCGTGAAAACCGTGGTGGTGCGCTCGCCGCTCACCTGCGAAGCCAACCGTTCGGTGTGCCGTAAGTGCTACGGCTGGGCCCTCGCTCACAACCAGCTGGTCGACCTCGGCGAGGCCGTCGGCATCGTGGCCGCCCAGTCGATCGGTGAGCCCGGTACCCAGCTCACCATGCGGACGTTCCACACCGGTGGTGTGTCCACGGCCGAAACCGGTGTGGTCCGCTCCCTGGTGGAAGGCACGATCGAATTCGGCTCCAAGGCCCGCGTGCGCCCTTACCGCACCCCCCACGGTGTGGAAGCTCAGATCGCCGAAACCGACTTCACCCTCACGGTGAAGCCCACCGGCAAGGGCAAGGCCCAGACCCTCGGCATCACCACCGGCTCGATTCTGTTCGTGGCCGATGGTCAGGACTATCCGTCCGACACGATGCTGGCCCAGATCTCCGCTGGCGCGACGGTCAAGAAGAGCGTTGAGAAGGCCACCAAGGATGTGATCTGCGACCTGGCCGGCCAGGTGCGCTACGAAGACGCGATCCAGCCCAAGGAAGTCACCGACCGCCAGGGCAACATCACCCTCAAGGCCCAGCGTCTGGGCCGGATGTGGGTATTCAGCGGCGATGTGTACAACCTGCCGCCCAACGCCCTGCCTGTGGTGAAAGGCAACAATGCTGTCACCACCGGTGAGGTGCTGGCCGAGAGCCGTCTGGTGAGCGAGTACGGCGGTGCCGTGCGCCTGCGCGAGAGCGCCGGCGACTCCCGCGAAGTGCAGATCGTTACTGCCAGCCTCACCCTCAAGGATTGCAAGCTGGTGGGTGAATCCACCCACTCCGGTGAGATCTGGCACCTGGAGGGCAAAGACAACCTCCGCTATCTGCTGAAGACCCAGCCCGGTAGCAAGATCGCCAGCGGTGAAGTGATCGCCGAACTCGCCGACGATCGCTTCCGCACCCAGACCGGCGGCATCGTGAAGTTCGCCCCCGGCCTGGCGATCAAGAAGGCCCGCAGCGCCAAGAACGGCTACGAGGTGAGCAAGGGCGGCACCCTGCTCTGGATCCCGCAGGAAACCCACGAGATCAACAAGGACATCTCCCTGTTGATGATCGAAGACGGCCAGTGGATCGAGGCCGGCACCGAGGTGGTGAAGGACATCTTCAGCCAGACCGCCGGCATCGTGACGGTGACCCAGAAGAACGACATTCTTCGGGAAATCATCGTGCGCTCCGGTGAACTCCACCTGGTGAGCGACAGCAAGACCCTCTCGAAGTATTCCGAGGGCCGCATGGTGATGCCGGGTGAGGAAATCGCCAAGGGCCTCAAGGCTGATGCGATGAAGTTCGTGGAAGCCGTCGATACCCCCGAAGGTGGCGCCCTGCTGCTGCGTCCGGTGGAGGAATACGCCATCCCCGATGAGGCTCACCTGCCTGAACTGGGCAGCGTCAAGCAGAGCGGTGGCCCCTCGCTTGGCCTCAAGGCAACCCAGCGTCTGGCCTTCAAGGACGGCGAACTGATCAAGAGCGTGGAGGGTGTGGAACTGCTGCGTACCCAGCTGATCCTCGATACCTTCGACACCACCCCCCAGATGACGGTGGATGTGGAGGCCGTGCCCGACAAGCGCGCTAAGACGATTGAGCGCTTGCAGCTCACCATTCTGGAAACCCTGCTGGTCCGTCGCGACACCCTCTCCGACGCCAGCCACGGTTCCACCCACACCGAGCTGCAGGTGGAAGACGGCGACTCCGTGAAGAGCGGTGATGTGGTGGCCACCACCCAGATCCTCTGCAAGGAAGACGGCGTGGTGCAGCTGCCCGATCAGCTCGAGGGCGAGCCCATCCGCCGTCTGATCGTGGAGCGCGAGAGCGACACCCGGGCGATCGACCTCGGCTCCGCCAAGGCTTCGGTTGAAGTGGGTCAGCGCATCGTGGACGGCGACGCCCTCGCCGCCGGCGTGGAAGCTCCCTGCTGCGGCCAGGTGGAAGCCATCGATGGCAACAGCGTCACCATCCGCCTCGGCCGCCCCTACATGGTGTCGCCCGATTCGGTGCTGCACGTGCGCGACGGCGAACTGGTGCAGCGCGGTGACGGACTGGCCCTGCTGGTGTTCGAGCGCCAGAAGACCGGCGACATCGTGCAGGGTCTGCCCCGTATTGAGGAACTGCTGGAAGCCCGTCGCCCCCGCGACTCGGCCGTGCTCTGCCGCAAGTCAGGCACCGTGGAGATCAAGCAGGGCGAAGACGACGACTCCATCACCGTGTCGGTGATCGAGCACGACGACGTCGTGACCGAGTACCCGATCCTGCTGGGCCGCACCGTGATGGTGAGCGACGGTCAGCAGGTGAGCGCCGGTGACCTGCTCACCGATGGTCCGATCAACCCCCACGAGCTGCTTGAGTGCTACTTCGAGGATCTGCGCAGCCGTAAGCCCACCCTGGAAGCGGCTCAGGAGGCCATCTCCAAGCTGCAGTTCCGGATGGTGCAGGAGGTGCAGAACGTGTACAAGAGCCAGGGCGTATCGATCGACGACAAGCACATCGAAGTGATTGTTCGTCAGATGACCAGCAAGGTGCGCATTGAGGACGCGGGTGACACCACCCTGCTGCCCGGTGAGCTGATTGAGCTGCGTCAGGTGGAGCAGGTGAACAGCGCCATGGCGATCACCGGCGGTGCCCCCGCTGAGTTCACCCCGGTGTTGCTGGGTATCACCAAGGCCTCGCTCAACACCGACAGCTTCATCTCGGCGGCCTCCTTCCAGGAGACCACCCGGGTGCTCACCGAAGCCGCCATCGAGGGCAAGAGCGACTGGCTGCGCGGTCTCAAGGAGAACGTGATTATTGGTCGCCTGATCCCTGCGGGTACGGGCTTCAGTGGCTTCGAAGAGGAGCTGCGCGCTGAGGCAGGCCCCCATCCCGACATCCTTGAGGAAGACGGCATGGGCTACCGCCGCATGCAGAACCTGCGGCCCGACTACACCGTGGAAATGCCGGCCCCCACGGCATCCGCCGCCGTGCTCGACGATCCCTCCGATGAGGATCTGGAAGCCACCCGCAGCCGCCACGGCATCGACGCCACCAGCGCCCCTGCCGCCTTCACCCGCCCCGTGGTGGAAGAAGGTCTGGAGGAGGAGCTGATCGCCGATCCCGCCGCCCTTGAGGGGCTGCAGGAAGAAGGCCTGCTCACCGACGACTGATCCCTGGAATCGCTCCATAGGATCAATCCATGAGCAGCACCACCCTCACCGCCCTGGGGACTCCCATTCCCCAGCGGCGGCTTCCCCGCTTTGGCTTCCACACCCACACCGAGCGTCTCAATGGCCGCATGGCCATGCTCGGCTTCATTGCCCTGGTGCTGGTCGAGTGGAAACTCGGCCATGGCCTCCTGATTTGGTGATCCCGTCGTGGTGAGCCAGCCACTGCTCGGGATGGGGCTCCCTGCCCTGGAGCAGTGGGCTCGGGATCAGGGGCAGTCGGCCTTCCGGGGCCGGCAGCTCCACGACTGGCTCTACGCCAAAGGGGCCCGCAGCCTTGATCAGATCACGGTGCTGCCGAAGGCCTGGCGCGAGCAGCTCCAGGCCTCGCCGCCCGATGCTGCCGCCGATTGGATCGGCCGCTCCCGCGAGGTGCATCGCTCGGTGGCCCGCGACGGCACCACCAAGCTGTTGCTGGCCACCCACGACGGCCACACGATTGAAACCGTGGGCATTCCTGCCGAAGGCCGGCTCACGGTGTGTGTGAGCAGCCAGGTGGGCTGCCCCATGGCGTGCCGTTTCTGTGCCACCGGCAAGGGCGGCCTGCAGCGCTCCCTGGCCGTGCACGAAATCGTGGATCAGGTGCTGAGCATCCGCGAGGCCATGGGCGAGCGGCCCAGCCACGTGGTGTTCATGGGCATGGGCGAACCCCTGCTCAACATCGAGGCGGTGTTGGGGGCGATCGACTGCCTTTGTACCGATCTGGGCATGGCCCAGCGCCAGATCACGGTGAGCACCGTGGGGGTGGCCAATACCCTGCCCACGCTCGCCGAACGCTCGCTGGAGCGGCTTGGCCGGGCCCAATACACCTTGGCGGTGAGCCTCCATGCCCCCGACCAGCGCCTGCGTGAGGACCTGATCCCCACGGCCCACGCCTATCCGATCGAAGCCCTGCTCGACGATTGCCGCCGCTACGTGGCGATCACCGGCCGCCGCGTGAGCTTCGAATACATCCTGCTGGGCGGCTTGAACGACCAGCCCGAGCAGGCCGAAGCGCTGGCGCGGTTGCTGCGTGGCTTCCAGAGCCACGTGAACCTGATCCCCTACAACCCCATTGCCGAGGAGGAGTTCAAACGCCCCTCGCCCCAGGCGGTGGAGGCGTTCCGGCGTGGTTTGCAGTCGCGCCACATCGCGGTGAGCGTGCGCACCAGCCGGGGCCTTGATGCCGATGCGGCTTGCGGTCAGCTGCGCCG